>JAUPTV010000271.1 GCA_030917925.1 Pseudomonadota bacterium | reverse complement strand
AAGCGTCTTGGTAAAAAATACGCGATGGGCATTGCCGATAATAAACTGGCGCCACATGCGGCTAAACAGGTATTGAAAAAGTATATACCAGTGCTTTCCAAGACCCAAGCGACTGTGCATCAATCGGCTACTTTTGAAGTCACTAAGCCTGTGCAATATTTCTTTGAAAAATCGCATATCGGGCAAGCGACTTTCAAAAGACTAACGGGATTGGAAGCCAGGGTTTTCATGCGCGGTGATGCGAAGGTAGTAATCTATCCAACCCAAGGCGTTAGCGGAGCATTTTTGCAGGAAACTGCTATCAATGCGACCGGTGATTTAGCTGGACAAACTGCGAGCGTAATACAAAGGGCTTGGCAACAAAATGCTTCCAGTTGGTGGCTGATGAATGCGACTAATATGAATATCGCTTCTGTCCCATAGCTTGATTACAGGCTTCCTGTCATGGTGCAAACAATCCAACTTTTTTATAAGAAATTCGCCGTATTATCAGCGGCAATTTTACTTTTATTTTTGCCATTGCCTGGCGTGGCAGCTTCCTTCTCTTGGAAGGCGCTAATTCAAGGTACCGCCAAAGTCGCTGATGACGTGCCGGTTCATCAAGCAGATGAGGTTTCTCAACGCTTAACCCGATCCAAAGGCATAACGCGCAAACTGGATGCTGATTTGTCGAGGAGCGGGCAATTAACTGACAAAATGGATGACGCTGCCCGCGTCACTGTCCGAAAAGCAGCGATGTTTCAGGCTCTGGAAAAGGCGATTCCTGATAATCCCGCACTGCTGAAAGAAATCAGGATGCTGGACCATGCTTCGCAGGAAGCAGCGGTAGTATTAGCCAAAGGGGGACAGAGTATCGTTCGCGCCATGCCGGATATTGCCGGGCGTGGGCAACTGTTAAAACGGGGCGGCGCTGATGTGGTGGCGGCAGTCGGTTTGCATGGCGATGAAGCCGCCCGTGCCGCTATGCGTCTGGATGCCGCCATTCAGGGGGGTAGCTTGATCGTTCCCGCTGGAAAGCGTGCAGTCACTCTGGAAGACTTCGGGCGGGTGATGATCCAAACCGGTGAGTCCGGTTGGCAATTCTGGCAAAAATATGTGCAGCCCCATTGGAAATTGTGGCTCGGTAGTGGAGCGTTAGCGCTATATCTGGCTGACCCTGAGCAATTCCAGGATGCTGCCGGCCAACTGAGCGAAGCCGGTTTTCGCCATTTGGGCCTGTTAATGGGGGAAGTCTCGGCGGGAGCCATTCGCGGTATTAGTCAGGGAACCGCGCAAGTCGTCGAAAAAATAGCGGTCGAGACCGCAACCGGATTTTTTCAAAGTGGGCAAGGTTTTATTTCCGGCCTGCTAATTCTTTTTGGAATTTCACTGCTGTTCAGGCGAGTGCGTTATTACGCACTATGGCCGTTGCGCTGGCTGAATAAAGCGCCCAATGAAACCTGAATAAAAATTGAACAATCACCTCGGAAAATAACAATCATGAAATCTTCACCTCGGAAAAATAAGAAAGTTTATCGGATCGCGCTCTATGGGCATAGCGGGTCTGGCAAAACCTGTATTCTGGCGGCGCTGGCTATGGAACGCCTTCCGCATCCGAACGGTTTAAGTTGTATCTGGCTAACGTCGGGTCAGGAAGAGGGACGAAAATGGTTGAAGGATGCGATAAATGCTTTTGAAAATCAGCAAGTTCCTGCGCCAAATCCTACCGGTCGGCATTTGTCTTTTGAGTTCAGTTTTTCGGCGGATGGTCGCGATTATCCGGTCGAAATGATTGACTATGCGGGTGAGTTGGTGAATCCGGCTCTGAGCGATAATGAAAATGCTAAACTGTTGGTTGAACACTTAAAAGGTATGGATGCCTTACTGGTTTTAGCGCCTGCGCCACGTCCTGGCGAATCGGATTCCAAATTATCCGATGATTTGCTGGCGATCACTCGGACGTTTAGAAGTTTATGCGAGAAAGTCGGCGAGCATAGAACCCAACTGGATATACCGGTAGTGATGCTGGTTAATATGTGGGATCGGATGCATGGACTAAAATTTTTAGCGCCTGAGTTTGGCGTGGCGGCAACCTTACCTGATAGTGATAGCGGTGTTCATTCGAGTAAGCAGTTCAATATGGAAAACGAACAGCAACGCTTGCAACAGCTTTTTTATTCCGACTCCTTGTTGTCTCATCGCTCGCTTTATAATGCCTTGAGAAACAGTTTACCTGAGCAGGATTTTGCTGTATTCCCGGTCAGCGCTATTGGTTTTTGTGAGAAAGTCAGCACGGATAGCCATCAATTTGAGCGTCCTAAACATCTCAAGCCACTGCACTCGTTTGGTTTGGAAGATTCGTTTGTGTGGGCCTTGCGGCGGCGTGATCAGTTGGATATTGCTCATCTTGAAAATGAAGCGAATCAGTTAGTCGCAGCAAAATTGTCGCAATGGACACCTTGGCCGCGTTTGGGGTTGTTGCGGCAGGGCAAAGCATTACTCAGACGATTCCCGCGCAGCAGCGAGCTTTATAAGAAAACTCATGTCATTGTTCATCAATTGCGGATGTCGTTCTGGTGGCGCACCAGTATGGCAGCGGTTTATGTGTTATCGGCGGCGCTGATTGCCGAGGCAGTGGTTGACGCAACACGCTACCGTTCAGTTAATGCGGCTTTTCATGATCCCAAGGCAAGCGTCGAACAATTGCAACGGGCTGAAAAATGGCTGGAAGATTATCATAATTCTTCATTTTTGCGGCATCGGGTGTATAAAGCGTTCAAGCTCAGTACGAAGACTGCGAGTGCTGAATTGGATGCATTTCGTTTAGGCCGGGAAGAGCTTTTTGTACAACCATTACAACAAAGCACGTCTGTCGAGCAAAAAGCCAAGGCGGCTCAGGATTACTTGCAAGCATTTCCCAATGGCAAGCATCGTGCTGAAGCAGTCAAAGCGATTCAAGTTTATGAGCTTCATCAGCAGGAAACAGATTGGCAGGAAGTCATGTCGGCTGACACTTTAAAGGAGAAAGCGAAGTACGCCAGTAATTACTTGAAGAAGTATCCTTACAACGATTATGCCGTTGATGCACGGTCTATTATTGCAGAGGAATCCAACAAAAGAACATGGGAGGACTTTAAGAAAACATACAATGCTTTAATTAAAGAGGGTGATCTTAGTCAAGCAGCGGAATCGCTGGTTAGGCGCACTCCGGAAACCCCGGAACTAAGAGAACTGAAAAATTCTTTCCCAAAACAGGCAATGGATAAACTGTCGCAAAAAGTTCAGGATTCTATTTCAAAAAACCAGTGGGAAACTGGTGCTAAGGAGCTGGATAACGCCAGCCTATGGCCCTCAGCATTAACTAATGAAAATGTGCAAAAGAAAATCAGAGAGTTGCGAGAACAACTTAATGAAAGTTGGGATCGTGGTCTTTATCAAACTGCATTGAGTAGAATACGGGACAGTTTAGAAACCTATCTTGCACAAGCACCGATTGGTAAAATGAGAGATCCAGTGGAAAATTATTTGAAATATTTAACTGATAATAATGAGCCGCTTGATCTGGAATTAGAGTTGGCTCATATTGTGTGGAATGATGATGTAAGTGAGAAATCTAAAACCCGTTACACGGTGTTAGTCAATGGAAAAAATATCATAGATCAATCTTCAGGGAAGAATGAGTCTGGGGAGTTAATGAAGATCAATGCGAGAGGTAATTTCACAGCAAGATTGAGCGAGGAAATTAACTTGCATACATCTGTAATAGGAGATGGATTTTTTGGTAAAAATGTTAATTTAGGTGTTGGTGATATCAACTTAAAGGTTATTGATTTAGAAGGATACTTGCTGACTATAAAAGATGAAAAGCAGAAAGAGAGTAAAGTATTGTTTACTTTGCATGGAAAACCAGAAGCTCCTGAAATGCCTACCGAATGGGTGAGATAATCATGAATAATAACCGCAGCAACACGCCTTTTATATTGATAGAAACGCCACGCGCCGGAAAATGGAACCATCGGCATATTGTGGCACCGGGGATTCCACAACAGGCTTACTTGGATATTATCGAGACTGCTCGTCAAAAAAGCGAGGGTGATAATTTCCTGGCGGTCGGGCATAACAATAAAGTCAAGCAGTTCACCACAGATCGTTACGCCCCTGAATTACTGATTCTGGCCGGAATTGATACCAAGCGACTGAGTAAGAATCAAAAACAGGCTTTGCAAGATTCGTTGACGTCTTTACTGAGTTCTGTTGATAAGCTGGTGACTGAAAATATTGATTGGAACAGGGAGGGTGAAAATGATCCGGTAGTCAGGGAAGAACTGGCAGTCTGGTTCAACCTGCATTTTAAGGTTGTTGAAGCCATCGCGTGGAATCCAAAATTGAAAAGATTATCCAAAAAGATTATGCCTGTAATAATAGCTACCACTGTATTAGTTTTATTAGGATTAGTTAGTTATTTTGGTTTTAAAATCGGTGAAAAACCCAAGGAAAGTAGTGATGTTGTTGCTGCTAACCAGCTAATCCAAATGCTGTCGGACGCACTATCTGGCGACAAAGGTGAAAATCGAAAAAAAGTATCTGAAGAGTTAGAAAAACTCAATTTAATTGAGTTAGTTAGTAAAAATTCAGAAAGATGGAAAATTTCCAGTGATCGTGTCAAGCAAATAGATTTTAATAAGGTTACCATAGAGAGAGTTTTTCCAGGAGACATATCGAGGTTATTTTTGAATAAGGAGAATTCTATAAATCTAAATAGCCCTCAGATCGTAAAAGATTTGATCGCCTGCAAAGAACAAATAATAAATTTTGCAACTTTGCAGAATACTAATACTTCCTATACGCCTTTTATAACGCTGGATCAAGTAGATAAATTGAAGAAAGAGATAACAGATCACCGTAAAGATAAAAATGAGTTTTATAGTGGTGTTATCAGTGGAAATGAAGACTTAAAAACTTCTTGTGGTGAAGATTTAGCCAAGAATAACCCATTAAAATTCTTAAAAGATTGTTATAGAGATTATGGAATAAAAAATCATGAAAATATTTTTTTTTGGAAGAAAGCTAAATCTTTATTGGATAGTTGCGGTGAGATTAAATTGTAGCTACCCAGCCGATTTTTCAAGAAGCTATGCCATTTTTGGCATGGCTTAACTCACCGTCTCGATTTACTATATAATGTGTTTTGAATCAACCTCACTGTAAACATTTCCAGTGAGGTTTTTTGTGGGCGGTCAATCCGGCCAATAATCGCCGGTGACCTGTTCTGCGGTGAACGGGCATTGTTCGGGAAATGTAGCGAGGGGCAAGCCAGTTTCATTCGCCGCGTATTCTCGCGCCAATGGATATTCATCCGCGATCATCGTACTGACTTGGGGCTTCAGGCTGGGGCTTTCCCGTAACCGCTTGGCCACTTGGTGACGACCATCCCGAATCGACAAGCGCCAACTATTACCGCGCCGTTCAGGTTGATATTGCCATTTCAACAAATGCAGAAGGATATTGCGCAGGTAACCTTCTACCGCCCGTTGTCCGCTTCTGCCCATACTCTCAATCTCTTCAGCAATATTCACCAAATCCAAATCAACACGGTTGAATTGCCCTTGGCGTAACAGATCGGCCTGTTGCTGTGTCCACAGATAGAAGTCAGTTTCGTAAGTCGCTGTGGTCATCAGTTCCTCCGCGAGAAACCCCGGTTTTTAGGCCGGGGATGGATAGCGAACTCCCCAACCTCTTCGCCAGCTAGTGCGAGAGGGTGAGGAGCTTTACAGATTTACAGCCTCGTTATCACGCCGCCAACTTCACCGTATCAGCGATCTGCTGATACTCTGGCACCTGATTGAAATTCAGGTAGCGGTAGATTTCCGCGCCCTTGGTGCCGATCTCGCCCATGTACTTCATATACTCGTCGAAGGTCGGGATCTCGCCGAGCAGCGCACAGACCGCCGCCAGTTCCGCCGAACTCAGGTACACATCCGCGCCCTTACCCAGGCGGTTCGGGAAGTTGCGGGTCGAGGTGGACACCACCGTGGCGTTGTCGGCGACCCGCGCCTGATTGCCCATGCACAGCGAGCAGCCGGGCATTTCCATCCGTGCGCCCGCCGAGCCGTAGATGGCGTAATAGCCTTCCTCGCTCAGTTGATGGGCGTCCATCTTGGTCGGCGGGGAAATCCACAGCCGAGTCGGAATATTGGCCTGACCGGCCAGCACTTTGCCCGCCGCCCGGTAATGGCCGATATTGGTCATGCAGGAACCAATGAACACTTCATCAATCTTCGCGCCCGCGACATCCGCCAGGGTCTTGACATCATCCGGGTCATTCGGGCAGGCCAGCAGTGGCTCCTTGATCGCGCTGATGTCGATTTCAATGATCTCCGCATATTCCGCATCGGCGTCCGGCACCATCAACACCGGATTCGCCAGCCAGTCCTGCATCCCCTTGATGCGGCGCTCTAGGGTCTTGGGATCGGCATAGTCATTGGCAATCATCCACTTGAGCAGCGTGATGTTGCTGTTCAGGTATTCAATGATCGGTTCCTTATTCAGCCGCACCGTGCAACCGGCGGCGGAACGTTCGGCGGAGGCGTCGGACAGTTCAAAGGCTTGTTCCACTTTCAGATCCGGCAAGCCTTCAATTTCCAGAATCCGCCCGTTGAACACGTTCTTCTTGCCTTCCTTCGCGACGGTCAGCGTACCAGCCTGAATCGCGGCGTAGGGGATAGCGTTGACCAGATCGCGCAGGGTGATGCCGGGTTGCATCTGACCTTTGAAGCGCACCAACACCGATTCCGGCATATCCAGCGGCATGGAGCCGGTGGCGGCAGCGAACGCGACCAGCCCGGAACCCGCCGGGAAGCTGATGCCGATGGGGAAGCGGGTGTGCGAGTCGCCGCCGGTGCCGACCGTATCGGGCAGCAGCATCCGGTTCAGCCAACTGTGAATAATGCCGTCGCCCGGCCGCAGCGCTACGCCCGCCCGGCTGGAGATAAAGTCCGGCAGGGTGTGATGGGTCTGCACGTCGACCGGCTTGGGATAGGCGGCGGTATGGCAGAACGACTGCATGACCAGATCGGCGGAGAAGCCCAGACAGGCCAGGTCTTTCAATTCGTCGCGGGTCATCGGGCCGGTGGTGTCCTGGGAACCGACCGTGGTCATCTTGGGTTCGCAGTAGGTGCCCGGACGAATGCCGGCCACGCCGCAGGCTTTGCCGACCATCTTCTGCGCCAGGGTGAAGCCCTTGCCGGAATCCTGCGGGGCGACCGGACGGCGGAAGATGGAACTATGATCAAGACCCTGCACTTCCCGCGCCCAGTCAGTCAGACCCCGGCCAATGATCAGGTTGATGCGCCCACCGGCCTGCACTTCATCCAGCAGCACATCGGATTTGAAACCGAACTGGCTCAGTTCCGCACCGCTGTCATGGTTTTTAACGACGCCCTCGTAGGGGTAAATGTCGATGACATCACCCATATTCATCTTGGTCACATCACAATCGGTGATTGGCAGTGCGCCAGCGTCTTCCTGAGTGTTGAAGAAGATCGGGGCGATTTTGCCGCCCAGGCAATAGCCGCCAAAGCGCTTGTTAGGGACATAAGGGATGTCGTCGCCGGTCCACCACAGCACTGAGTTGGTGGCCGACTTGCGGCTGGAGCCGGTGCCAACGACGTCGCCAACGTAGGCGACGGGATAACCCTTTTGCTTGAGCGCGACAATCTGCTTCAGCGGGCCGATTTTGCCAGGTTCATCGGGTTCGATGCCGGGGCGAGCCATCTTCAACATCGCCAGACCGTGCAGCGGGATGTCAGGCCGACTCCAGGCATCCGGGGCCGGGGACAGGTCGTCAGTATTGGTTTCGCCGGTGACTTTAAAGACGGTGACGGTGACTTTTTCCGGGACTTTGGGTCGGCTGGTGAACCATTCGGCTTCCGCCCACGATTTCATAATTTGCTGCGCGTAGGCGTTGCCCTGGTCGGCTTTTTCCTTGACGCCGTATTTGTAATCGAACATCAGCAGGGTCTGAGACAGCGCCTGGGTCGCGGCGGGGGCGCATTCGGCGTCGTCGAGCAGGTCGATCAGCGGCTGGATGTTATAGCCGCCCACCATGGTACCCAGCAGTTCGGTGGCGCGTATCCGGGAGATCAGCGGCGATTGGGCTTCGCCCTTGGCGACGGCGGCCAGGAACGCGGCTTTTACATAAGCCGCTTGGTCAACGCCCGCTGGCACCCGGTGGGTGATCAGTTCCAGCAGGAAATCTTCTTCGCCCTGGGGCGGATTCTTTAGCAATTCGACCAGATCAGCAGTTTGTTGCGGACTCAGTGGCAGCGCGGGAATGCCCAGGGCGGCGCGTTCGGCGGCGTGTTGGCGATAGTTTTCGAGCACGGAGAAAACCTCTTTGGTTAATAATGATATGGTTACGGCGGAGTCCCGCGATGCGGGGAAAATCAACTGGAAATTATACGGGTAACTGGGCTTGACCGGGTAGGAGTTGCAGCAGTGCGGTTTACCCGTCGCTTTCCAGTTCTTCTTCCCAGGGTTCCCGGCACCGGATTTTCGGCGCAAGGTGAGTTGCTGCGCTCATTGAATATGTCCTCCGGCAATCCCCAATCTTCAGATCGGGAATTGCCGCTTTGGTTGAAGTGTCCATGTCAAAGCTAACTGGCATTGACGTAGAGCATTTCCAGTTGATTGACCCAGTGGCTAAGGGTCTTGGCCAGACCCAGCGCCAGGCGTGGCGATCCGGCCAGGAAGCGCCGCAGTTCCTCAGCGTCAAACGCCAGCAACCGGGCGCCGTCGAGGGTCTCGATATTCACTGGTGAAGGTAACTGATGCAACAGTGCTTCCTTACCGACCAATTCGCCGGGACGCAGCAGGCGGATCGAACCAACCCAGCCTTCCCGCGACCGCCGCGAGACTTCGAGATACCCATCCATCAACGCATAAATCCGCGTGTTTTCCTCACCTTCCTGGATAACCTCCATTTCGGCGTCCAGCCACACCGGCCTGCCGCGTAACGCCAGCCCGTCGATTTCCGTCGGCTCCAACAGCGCCAGCGCCGGCATCTGTTGCAGGAACTCGCGCCGCTGTCGCAAGGCCGCCAGTACCATGGGCCGCATCTGTCCGGCTTCCGGTTGGGGCCAGACAAAGCCCAGCCGTTCGAGAATCGCGTCGGAACGCTCACTGCGAATCAGACAAGCGGTTTGCGGCTGTTTCGGATCGAAGTCCAGCCAGCCCTGATGCAGCATCAAATTTTCAATCGGGGCACGGAACCCGGCATGGTCAAAATGTTCGCCCAGATCGTCGAGGAATTGCGGGAACGTCTTCACCGCGACGTTGACGCCCAGTTCCGGAGCGGTCAGCAGGGCGGAGAGTTTGGCCCGGTGCGGGTTGCTCAGGTGGAAAATCTGATTGCGCAGTCCCGCGCAGTCGAACAGCGTCACCAGCGCCCTGGCCGACTGATCGACGAAGGACAGATTGCGCTCGTCGCCCTCGTCGGGAATCGCGCCCAGATTGGCGTAGGACTTGACCTGCTGATAGAAGCCATTGTCCTCGATGTTGTCCTGAAAGCGTCCGGTGCGTGAATCGAAACAGACATTGCCGGCTCGGTAGATGTTCGTCATCAGGCCCCGTTCGCGGGCAGCAACGACCCGTTGTTCACCTTCCAGTTTGGTGCGGACATAGAGATTTTTTGGTTCCTGACCCACCGCGACATCGTGTTCGGTAAACACAATCCAGTCCCGTCCGGCAACCGGTCCCATGCCCACCGAGGTGGTGGAGACTTGGTGGAAATCCTTACGCGGGCCAGTCGCCGCCAGTTCCAGCAGGTTCTCGGTGGCCCGGACGTTGGCGGCGTAAAACTCTTCATACAGTCCATAATGCCGGACATTAGCCGCCGAATGCACGATGCAGTCGATCCGCTCGGCCAGCGCCGCATACTCAGCTTCGCTCAAACCCAGCCGGTCCCGACTGAGGTCAGCCGCCAGAACAGTGATTCGCTCCTGGTAGCGTTCGTAACCTTCCGGCCCAAAATAGGAGTCGATCTGCTGGCGCAGTCGTTCCCCGGCCTTGGCGTGGTCAGCGGCCCGCACCAATGCGGTGATGTGGCAGTCACGGGTTTGCCACAGTTCCGCCAATACCCAAGCGCCGAGATAGCCGGTTGCGCCGGTGAGCAGCACCTGCCGGTAGGCGCGGCGGGTCGTGGCGTCGAAGTCGGCAATATCCTGATTCCGTTCCTGGTAACAGCGCAGGGCGTCCTGAAATTCCGGGTCTTCAGTCAGGGCGTACATCTGCTGCCGGCGGGCAGTCGCGGCATCGCGAATCTGGTAAAGCCGATGCTTGAGGTTGTCCTGGATTGGATGGAGTTGGACGGCCTGTTCAGCGATAGTCGGCCAGGTGAAAATATCATTGACCCGCACTTCAAAGTTCTTCTGCAACTCGGCGACCAGGGCGATAGAGCGCAGTGAATCGCCGCCGATTTCAAAAAAGTTATCAGTGACGCCGAAGCCGGCCCGGCCCAACACCTTGCTCCATGCAGCGGCAATGAGCTTTTCAAGCTCGTTGCGTGGCAGCACCGTCTCGCCGACAACGGTGGTGAAGGCCGGGTCGGGCAGGGCTTTACGGTCGATCTTGCCGTTGCGGTTCAATGGCATATCCCGCAGGCCAATCAGGAACGACGGGATCATGTACTCCGGCAGTTCCCGGCCCATCGCCTGTTTCAGCGTACCCAGTGGAATATCGGCGTCGGCTTCGTAGTAGGCGCACAGATATTTGTTGCCATTCTCATCAGCGCGGTCCGTGACCACGACTTGCCGGATACCGGGATATTTGAGCAGTTGTTGCTCAATTTCGCCCAGTTCAATGCGGTAGCCGCGAATCTTGACCTGGAAGTCCACCCGGCCCAGAAATTCCAGATTGCCATCCGGCAACCAGCGGCCCAGGTCGCCAGTCTTGTACATTTTATCGCCGGGATAGAACGGATCGGCGACAAAGCGTTGCGCGGTCAGTTCAGGGTCGCTGCGATAACCCCGCGCCAGGCCCGCGCCAGCAATGCAGATTTCCCCCGGTACGCCCAGCGGTTGCAGGCGCTGCTGCCGGTCGAGGACATAGACGCGGGTGTTCTTCGCGGGCTTGCCGATAGGCACTCGCTCAAATTGCTGGTCAACGTGAATCGCGGTCGAGGCGACGGTGGTTTCACTGGGACCGTATTCATTGGTGATACGGTAACTGCCGAGCCGGTATTGCCGCAGCGCATCGCCGCCCACCACGATCCGTTTCAGCGAATGATTGTCGGTCATGGCCATGAACTGTTCGCCGAACTGGGTCGGGAAGTGGGCATGGGTGACGCCCTGAGCTTCGAAATAGGCGTTCAATTCCGGGGGCGACAGCCGCAAATCTTCACTGATGACGTGCAGGGTCGCGCCGGAAATCAGCGGTGCCCAGACCTGGGCGACGGAAGCGTCGAAGCTGAACGTGGCGTAGGCGGCGCTGTGATCTGCCGGGGTGAAGTCGTGCAGCGTGGCGTACCAGTGCATGAAGTTGACCATCGACCGATGCTCGATCATCACGCCCTTGGGTTTGCCGGTGGAGCCGGAGGTGTAGATGAGGTAAGCCAGGTTTGCGGAACCGGCGACCGGCTCCAGATTGCGGTCATCGCCGACGTACAGCGCGGGGTCATTCAGCATCAGTCGCTCACCGGTGAACGGCCAGTCGCTGTGCAGCGCGTCGGAATGCCCCAGCAACTGCCGGGTTCCAGAGCTTTCCAGAATATGCTGGATGCGATCCACCGGGTATTTGGGATCGATGGCGGTATATGCGCCGCCCGCTTTCAGCACCGCCAGCATGGCCAGGATGACCTCGGCGCTGCGGTCAGCGATGATGCCCACCACTGCGTCCGCGCCGACGCCGCGTTTCCGCAACTGTCGCGCCAACTGGTTCGCTTTGGCGTTGAATTCCCGATAGGTGAAGCGGGCATTGGCGGCGACGACCGCGAGATGCTCGTCCGGCAGTTCCCGAACATGGCGTTCCACGGCTTCGACCACGGTGGCAAATGGCGCAGGCGGAGTGGGGGACGGATTGAACTCGATCAGCAGTTGTCGGCGTTCAGCGGGACTGAGCCACTCCAGTTCACACAACGGCGCATCGGGCTGGCGCGTGGCGGCAGACAGCAGATTCAGCAGATGCCCGCCTAACCGGGCGATGGTCGCCGGTTCAAACAACTGCGCCTTGTGTTCCAGTTCAAAGTGCAAGGTTCCTTCCTGCTCCCAGGCGGCAATGCTGAGATCAAACTTGCTCTGATGGGCGGACAGGGACGCCCGTTCTGTCATCACGCCGGGCAGTTCAAGGGGGGCTAAGTCGATATTACGCAGGACAAAATTGACATCGAATAAGGGATGACGGCCCGCGCCGCGCCGGAAGTTCAGCGTTTCATACAGCCGTTCCAGCGGGTAATCCTGATTCTGGTAGATGTTGAGCATGGTCTGTTTCACCTGCCCGACGAACGCCCGGAAACCGAGCGCGGCTTTCGGGAAGGTGCGCACTGGGACGGTGTTCACGAACATGCCGAGAGTATTGATGATGTCGTCCTGATTGCGCCCGGCCAGTGAAGTGCCGGTGATCATGTCCTCCTGGTTGGCGTACCGGGCCAACAGGGCATGAATAGCGGCGAGCAGCACGATATGCAGGGTGGCACCGGTTTCCCCGGCCAGCCGTTGCACATCCCGGAACAGGTCGCGGTCCAGGGCGAAATAGTATTCCCGCCCGGCGAAGGACGCCGCCGCTTTGCGTGGATGGTCCGTCGGCAGTTCCGGCAACTGGGGGTCATTGAACAATTCATGCCAGAACGCGCCTTGCGCCTGAACCGCTGGACTGTCCCGGAACTGCTGCTCCCAGACCGCGTAATCTTTGAACTGCGCACCCGGCGGCAGTAGCGGTTGCTCATTCAGCAGCGCATTCAGTTCCTCTAGCAGAATGCCCATGGAGACGCCATCGCAGATGATGTGATGGACATCCAGTAGCAGGTGATGGCAGTTAGGCGCGGTGCGCACCAGCAGCGCCCGGAGCAGGGGGGCTTTGGCCAGGTTGAACGGGCGCACAAAGCGCTGTTCAATCGTGGGCAATGACGCCTCGCTGGCGTCTTCAAAGCGCATTTTCAAGCGGACCACTGGCGTGATGACCTGCACCGGTTCGCCGTCCACCACCTGGAACGAGGTCCGCAATGCTTCATGGCGATCCACCAGCGCCTGTAGGGCGTCAGCAAGGCGGGCGGTGTTCAGCGGCCCCCGGAAGGTGAAGCGGCGAGGAATTTGATAGGTCGTGCCGATGCCCTCCAGGCGCTCCAGTACATACAACTGCTGTTGCGGCAGGGTGATTGGGTAGTGCGGCGCGGCTGGAGCCGGTGGAATGTGTGTAGCCACGGTGGTTTGCTGCCCGCCAAAGGCGTCCATCAGGCCGCGAATGGTCGGCGTCTTGAAGAAATCGCGCATCGCGACCTTCACACCGACCATTTTTTCCAGCCGCGCCAGCAGCAACGCCGCCTTTAGCGAATGGCCGCCGATAGCAAAGAAGTGATCATCGATCCCGACTTTCGGCAATTTCAGAACATCCTGCCAGACCGTCGCTACTTGCTGTTCCAGTTCATTGCGCGGCGCAACGTAGGGCGTTTCCGTTTCCGCGACCGCTTGCGGCATCGGCAAACTGCGGCGATCAATTTTGCCGGAGTTGGTCAGCGGGAACCGGGGAATCTGCATCACATACTGCGGGAGCATGTATTCGGGCAAGCATTCCGCCAGGGTCTTCTTCAACGCTGCGCTGTCGATGGGTTGCCCGGCGACCAGGTAGGCGCATAACGCCACGCGCCCATTGGCTTCTTTGAAATCGATGACAGCGGCTTCATGGATGCCGGAAATTTGCAGCAGGGCGGCTTCAATTTCGCCCGGTTCAATGCGGAAACCGCGAATTTTCAATTGCCGGTCGATGCGGCCCAGATGCTCGATGGTCCCGTCGGATAGCCAGCGGGCCAGATCGCCGGTGCGATAGAGCCGTTCGCCGGGAAGGCGCGGATGGTCGACGAACACCTCCGCCGTTTTATCCGGCAGATTCCAGTATCCCCGCGCCAGTCCTGCGCCGGAAACGCACAGTTCACCGGGTGCGCCAATCGGTTGCAGATTATTATCGGCGTCGAGAATGTAAATCCGGTAATTCGTCAGCGGACGGCCAATGGGAATGTTGGCGTAGTCGCGCTCCACCAGAAAGCTGGTCGCGTAAACCGTACATTCGGTGGGACCGTAGACGTTGAAAATCTGGTAGCGGCGCGGTTTGAAGAACCGCAGTTTCTCCCCGCCCAGATCGAGAAAGCGCAGGGACTGGTTATCGAACAGATCGATGAACTGCTCGCCGAGTTGCGTGGTGAAACAGCCGCCGGTTACGCCTTGCTGCTCATAATAGGCATTCAGCGCCACCAGATTCAGGCGGATGTCATCGCCAACGATAACCATGGTCGCGCCCACACTCAGGGTGGGATAGATTTCCAGTAGGGAGGCGTCAAAACTGAAGCTGGCGTGTTTGGCGATCCGGTCGGCAGCGGTCAGGCTACGACCCTGAATATGCGCAAAAGTGAAGTTGACGATGGCCCGATGTTCCAGCATCACCCCCTTGGGTTTGCCGGTAGAACCGGAGGTGTAAATCAGGCAGGCGAGGTCGGCGGGTTGATTAACCGGGACCGGATTGCTGGCGTCCCCGGTCTGGATTGCCGGGTCGTCCAGGTTCACCAGTGTCAGGCCGACATCCAGCCGCTGGGCATAATGGCCCTGAGTGACGATGAATTGCGCCTGACTGTCCTCCAGCAGGGTCTGAATGCGGTCTTCCGGGTATTGCGGATCAATCGGCGCATAGGCCGCTCCGGCTTTGAGGACGCCCAAAGCGCCAATGATCATCGCCATTGACCGATCCACCAGCAACCCGACGATCTGGTTGGGCTGTGCGCCCAGCGCTCGCAGCCGATGCGCCAGTTGATTCGCCCGCTGATTCAATTCAAGGTAACTCAGCGACTGATCGCCATAGATCAGCGCCGTTTGTGTCGGGTTATGGCGCACCTGGCGTTCAAACAGCGCTGGCAGGGTTTGCCCCAGGTCGTAGTCCGCCTCGGTGTTGTTGAATTGGACCCGCAGTTGGCGTTCTTCCGCTGTGGACAGCATGTTGAGTTGGGCGAGCGGGCGCTCCGGGTGATCGATGCCGTCGCTCAGCAGGTTCAGCAAATGGTTTAACAGCGCTTCAATGCGCGGTTCGCTGAAGACATCGATCTGATAATCAAGATAGAGCTTGATGGGTTGATCTGCTTCGCCGCGTTTACCGTGCGCCACATACAGCAGCAGCGGATTACCCAGTTCGCCGGGGCAGAGAAATTCCATGGCGACGCCGGGCAGGGGCGGGGGCAGTTGGAGTTGGGACAGCGTGAACTGCATTAAATCGACCGGCTGTCCGTGCCGTTCGCGCAAATCCTGCGCCAGCAGATCGTAGGGATAACGTTCGTGGGAGCGAATCGCCCGGAATTTGGCGCTGATGAGATTCAACAGTTCGGCAAAGCTCACTTCAGCCAGCGTGGCATGGAGTCGCAACGGAATGGTGCTGACGAACATGCCGACCGCCCCGGCGATACCCGGATCGGCGCGGTTGCCGAAAGCAGTGCTGATGACGATATCGGGATCGCGGCTGATCCGGGCCAGGTAGAGATAAAATGCGGCGAGGATCACCCGGTAAGGACTGGTCTGATGGTCATGGCAAAACCGGTCAATGCGGCGAGTTAGTGCGGCGGACAGCACCCGGGTGCAGCGGTCGGCTTGTAACGAGGGTTGCGGCTGTTCAGGAAACAGGTCCAGGGCTTCGGGCAGCGCGGCAAATTCTTCCAGCCAGAATTTACGATCAACCGCCGCTTGGGGTGAAGCCAGATAATCCTGCTCATAAGGCAGGTAATCGAGACTGGAGGGCTGTAGCACATCGGGGGAAACCGCGCCGGTGGCCACGATGCGCTGATAATGCGTCGCCAAGCGGGCTACGACCAGGGACAGACCCGTACCGTCAGCCACAATATGGTGAGCGATCAGTAACAATCCCCAGCCCTGTTCCGGGAACGAGGCGCAGGTTAGGCGAAACAGCGGTGCATCCAGTCTCCAAACCGGAACTTTGGCCGCCCCGCACGCCCAGGCATCAAACGCGGCTTCGCCATCCATTTCAATCATCACTATCGGCGCTGCGCCGGGTTCAGCGACATATTTCCGATACTCGCCAGCGGTTTCCGTGAAGCACAGCCGTAGCGCGATATTTTCCCTTTCGACCTGATTAACGGCCTGTTGCAGAGCATTTCGGTCGAGGACGCCAGTGAATTTGATGAGGCGGGCCAGATTCCATAAGGAACTTTCGGGGTGAATATGCTGCATCAGAAAGATGCGCTGTTCCGGGTGACTGAGAGGGAAGGTTTCAGGGGTGGCGGTCATGGTCGCAATCCTGGTTAGACGTTTGATTTAGCGGGCGATGCCAAAGGCGGCGCGAAGGGGCGGGAAATGATGGTGACGATCAGACCCAGCGCGGCGATGACCACGCCCAGACCGGTCGCGTAATGAAAACCCTGCACCACTAGCGGCAAGGGCCAAGCCGTCGGTGTCGGTAAATCGTTCAAGGGCAGGTTGTAGAGCAGGGCAAAAAGGCTGACCCCGATCAGCAGACCGAGATTTAACACCAGGGCTTTGGCACCTGACAGCATTCCCGCCAGGCCGGCCTGGGCGTAGCACATAATCATGGTCAGGGCGGCGGTGATGTAGAAAGCGCGACTGACCCCGTAGAGCGCCTGACAGGCGATGATCCAGGTAAATGAAGAGTCAGCGCCCAAGGTGGCGAAACTTACGGCGGTGGCCAATAGCCCAATCATCGCCGCGATACAGACTACACGCGGGCCGATGCGGTCGGACAGATACCCGGATAGCGTCGTTAGCAGCATCGACAGCGCCGGCGAAATCATCAGAATCAACCCGACCTGATTCGGAGTGAGTTGTTTGATCCATTGCAGGTAGAACGGCAGGATGAAATTCAATCCGCCGGACAGGGCCAGAAACAGGCTGTTGCCCAGTATGGCGGCGCTAAGTGGGCGCTGGCCGAACAGGCTCAGCGCCAGTAATGGCTCCGGGCAACGGCTTTCCCGGTGTAAAAACAGGATCAGAAACCCCAGGCACATCGCCAGAGACAGGAGCGTAACCGGCTGGCTCCAGCCCTGGTCCTGGCCGGTATGCATCCCGTAGATGAAGCCGAGCAGGCACAGAAAGCTGTACGCCGCGCCTGGTAGATCGAAACTGATTTTTGCCGCTGTCGGTGCCTGGCGCACGAACGCGAAGTGTGCGAGGGCCAGCGCGGCCAGACCGACCGGCACATTGATCAGGAAAATCCAGCGCCAGCCGACATATTCGACCAGAAAGCCGCCAATCGGCGCGCCGAAGGCCAGGGCGGTTACGGCCAGCAGTCCATTTAGGGCATAAGCGCGGCCTCGCCGCTCCGCAGGCACATAGTGGACGATGATGACGGCGGAAGTAGCGAACAGCAGTGCGCCGCCAATGCCTTGCAGGAATCGGAAGGCCGTCAGCCAGTCCAGCGAGGGTGCCAGACCGCACAGCGCCGAGCCGATAATGAACACCCAGTAACCCCAGACGAGCACTCGTTCCGCGCTGTACAGATCGCTGAGTTTGCCGGCGACCAGCAACAGGCTGGTAATAGCCAGCATGTAACTGAGGATGATGACGGCGACTTCGGCGGCATTGGCCTGATAGTAGGCGCTCAGGGTGGGCAGGGCGATATTGACGATGCTGATGTCGAGGTTCGCCATAAACACGGCCAGGGCGCTGGTCAGCATGGCCAGACGCATGTGGCCAGGCGTGATGGCGGGAGATAGTGTGTGATTGTTCATGATTTTGCCTTGGCCTCAAATTCCCGCCTGTCCGCCAATCGCCCTTTTCAGGGGTTTAAGCAACAACAGAATGATTACTCCCGCCAGTCCGGCTACCCCGGCGACCATCAGGAAGAAGTAGCCCTTGGGCAGCACTTCCCAGAACTGTCCCAGATAGCCGGCGGTGTAATTGCCGACGAACGAAGTCATGAACCATACTCCCATGAGCATGGACACCATTCGCACCGGGGCCAGTTTGCAGACCAGCGATAAACCAACCGGCGATAAATACAGTTCGCCAATCGTCAGCACCAGGTTAAAGCCAATGAGCCACCACATGCTGACCGGGTTGCCATGGGCGGTATAGTCATTTGCGGGCGTCACCAATACCAGATAAGCCGCGCCCAGCAGCAGGCAACCCATGGCCATTAATGTTGCTGACGAAGGTTCCGCACTGCGCCGCGCCTGCCAGGCCCACAACGCGGTGATGACCGGGGCGAACATGAAGATGAACATCGGGTTTAAGGATTGAAACCAGGTCGCGGGCATTTCCCAGCCGAAAATATGGCGATCCGTCCCGGTGTCGGCCCACAGCGCAATGGTGTTGCCCTGTTGTTCATAAGCGGCCCAGAACAGGACGGTGATCAGGCAGATCATTAGCAAGCCCCAGATGCGTTGCCGTTCGTCGCTGGCGAGAGTGGCAGGAGGCACGGCTTCGATCTCCGGGAGTTGATGCAGGTGATCAGGCCCCAGCCAGCGCAGTCCCCAGATATAAATGCCCAGGCCGATGACCATACCGACGCCGGCCGCGCCGAACCCGTAGTGCCAGCCGTAGACTTCGCCCAGCGTCCCGCAGATCAGCGGCGACATGAATGCGCCGAGATTGATGCCGACATAGAACAGGCTAAAGGCGCGGTCGCGGCGGGGATCGTTTGGCGGATAGAGGCCGCCGACCTGTGTGGAAATATTCGGTTTAAATGCGCCATTACCGAGGATTAACAGCGCCAGCGCCGGGAAGAATAGCGACTCGAACGCCATGCAAAAGTGGCCGGCTGCCATAATGACGCCGCCGACAATGACTGTTCGGCGTTGTCCCCAGAAGCGGTCCGCCAGTAGTCCGCCGAAGAATGGAGTGAAGTAGACCAGTCCGGTGTACAGGCCATAGATTTGTGAGGCGTCGGCCTGAGGTAACATCAGGTGCTTGATCATGTAATAGACCAGCAACGTTCTCATGCCGTAATAGGAGAAGCGCTCCCACATTTCCGTGAGGAACAGAATATACAGACCTTTGGGATGCCCCCAGAGCGTATCGTTAGCCATGGCTATTTAGCGTCCCCAGCGAAACAGGGAATAAATACGCAGGAAGTCGAGATAAATCGCAGCGGTTTCGGTGGGATGTTCCAGATGCAGCAAGTGGCCAGCATTGGGTAATCGGACCCGTTTACCGCGTGGGAAGCGCTGGCTAAGTGGGATAACGCCATCAACAGCAAATATTTTATCGTCCTCGCCCCAGAGAATCAGCGTCGGTGCCTGAAGCCAGAGACGGGGCGGGTAAAATACTTGGTTGTAAAGCGTAACGATGGTCCAGACCTGTTGATAATGGCGGTTGCGCTCAACGTAGTCCTTGACCATGGCGTTTTTAACGTCCTCGGTGAGAATGGGCGGATTAACCAGCAGCAGGCTCAATTCCAGATCGAGTTCAGCGCTGTTGACGGGAATCAAGGGATTGATGCCTTGGTAAATCGCCTCTTTAACTTGCGGACTCCAGTCGATAATGCCCAGCGGTGAACCGATAAACGCCAGGGTGCGGATTTGTTGCGGATATTGCTGGACATACAGCGCGGCAATGGTGCCGCCCATGGAATTACCGGCGATGTCAAATTGAGTAATACCCAGGCTGTCCATAAACTGGCGCAGGCGGGCGACCTGATTTTCCAGTGGGTAATCAGTGACCGGGAAATTAACGCTTTTGCCATAACCCGGTAAATCGGGGGCAATGGCGGTATACCCGGCCGTCGAGAGCAGACACAGAACGCCGTCCCATTGCTCCTTGTTGGCGAATAGTCCATGCAGAAGCAGGACGTGTGGCCCGGTTCCCGCTTGGTGGTAATGAATAACCCCGCCGTCGAGAGCCGCTTCGCTGGCGGTGATTGAACAACTGCTATTGAGGCTGTCGGCGCGGACGGCGCTGATTAGCCCTGGAAGCAGCAGAATCAGATATAAAAAATGCCGAATCGTTTTCATTTTTCCCCCTGGATTGCTTGAGTTTTTGGTTCTGTGAATTTTTCTGAGTGGATAGCTGCGGTTATCCCAACTGCCAGCGGTTATTCTCACGGTGAGCGAGATTGATCGTCTCCAGAGTTTCCAGGACGGCCAGCACGGCTTTTGTTGGTTTGCGCTGGAAATGCGCAACGAGTTGCTCAACGCTCCGGGGGCCGGCGGTCAGCAGTTCGCGGATGGCGTCAACCTGGTCGCACATCGCTTTGGGCCAGGGGCGTTTGGCGACGGGTTCGGCGGCGGCGACCGGTTCCAGATCAGCCAGCAGTTCCTGATGCGCCGGACGTTGCTCTGTGGCAGCGTTGGGATTCTGGTAAGTCGGGCGCAGCCAGCGAATCTGACCTTGGGCTTCTTCTTCGGCGCGTTGGGTATTGAGATCGACCAGGCGGCGCAGCAGTTCTTCCTCGGCTTCTTGTTGCGCGGCGGGTTTGTCGGGGAGGGGCGTGGTCGCTCCGGGTTGACCGACCAGTAAATCGGCCAGGTCGCTCCAGTCGTAAGCAGCGAGAACGGAGCGATCCAGGTCATCGTGCAGTTCCCGGAGGAGGGAAACCAAACCCTGTTGATGAGTGGCCTGATCTTTCGCGTTGAGCGGGTCGCCAGTGCGCAACTTTTCCAGCACGTTGTACATGCCGGTCAGGGTTAATTCTGGATGCTGTGCTTGCTGGCGTTTGCGGTGGGTGTCGAGTTGTTCCGCCAAGTCGCGTATACGGTCGGCGGATTCAGCGGAAGTGTCCGGGAACGGGAAAGTTTCAAAGCAACGAGTTTTGTTGTAGCGAGGGCGACTTTCTAATGTTCCGCCTGTGGCCAGCGCCCAAAGAATATGAAGGCGGCTTGACAGGATACCTATGGAATAACCGTCATCAATTGCGATATTAACTAGCATGTTATCCGGCAGAATATCGGCGTCGAGAAATTGAAAAATGCGATGTTTCGCCGTTTCCACCGTGGCGATATAGCGAGGGAGACCGGCTAACTGGTGACGCAATTTGGGATTAGTTTCGCCAAATAACCACCAATTGCGGCGACGGCTTTCCCGGTTATTCTGATCGCGCTCCGGTTTAACCCGTTCCAGAATCCATTGGTAGACCTCTGGGAAACGTTGGCGCACTTCGTCAACGGTCAGACCGAAAAGATCAATCACCCTCGCGCCGCGTGAATTTTGGGTGAGATCACGGCCATTACGATATTGGCGGATGTGTTCTTCAAGACCGGGGCTTGCACCTAATCCCAGCGTGATAGCTTCCGTTGGAGAGACGATAAATCCAGCGCCAAACAGACTGACGCCACGATTGCTTAAATTGGCGTTAGCCGCCAGCGCCACTGCTCCCGCCACATTCGCCCCGATGGTCAAATCTGCATGAAGCTTGCCGCAGCGCGTAGTCAATTCGACTGAACGGGCATTTTCCTCGCCGTCCGACTCCCGGCGCACCGTCTGCAACATGCCTTCCCGGTCACCCAATTCCGCCACCGTCATAGCGATTCGCACCGCTGCGCCATCGCTGGCGTCCACCCACGGATGATCGGGAATAGCGAAGGTCAGCGATAGCGGCGGGAAACTGTCCAGATGGGTACTGAGGACACGCCGATTGAACGTCTGGCGGATGGAATTGGTGGTGATGAAGCCAAAGCGGGAAAGCTTGGATTGGCGCACCGCTTCTGCCGCGATATGCCACCAATACATCACGAAATCGGCGGATTCCGGGACGGCGGGCCACGTCGTCCGCACCGCCTCCACATAGCCATCGCCCAACATGCGGCGCATCGCTGACGCGCCAATAAACGGCGGATTCCCCACCACATAATCGGCCGTTGGCCAGACCGCCAGGCGCGGATTCACATAGCGTTCCTGGGGAATTCGCTGATTTTCATCCGGGATCAGTTCGCCGGTAATCGGGCTGGTTTTAAAACTCACCCCATCCCAGCGCGTGACGGGCTGGCCCTGTGAATCAACTTCCGGTTCGCACCCGTCAAAGGCGATCAGCGCATCCCGGCCTTCGATATTATGGAAATCGCGCAAAATCGGTTCGGGCAAATCCAGGCGCTGATGAATCCGGTAATGCCATTG
>JAUPTV010000270.1 GCA_030917925.1 Pseudomonadota bacterium | reverse complement strand
TTCACCGGCCCTGCCGGCATCGACATCGAGAAGAGCGATATTTCGGTGTCCGCCCGCATCCTGGCCGAGTTTCCCGAATATCTGACGCCTGAGCAGCGTGTGCCGGACGTTCTGGCCGAACTGGGCCGACTGACTCAGTTGCCCGATACCAACATCATCAAGCTGCCGAACATCAGCGCCTCGGTGGGCCAGTTGATGGTGGCGATCAAGGAATTGCAGTCCAAGGGCTACGCCGTGCCCAACTTGCCGGAAGACCCCAAAACTGATGAAGAGCGGTCAATCCACACGCGCTATTCCAAGTGCCTGGGTAGCGCGGTCAACCCGGTGCTGCGTGAGGGCAACTCCGACCGGCGCGCCCCACTGGCGGTCAAGAACTACGCCCGCAAGAATCCCCATTCCATGGCTGAGTGGAGCCAGGCTTCGCGCAGCCACGTCTCGCACATGCACCATGGCGACTTCTACCACGGTGAGAAGTCGATGACGCTGGATCACGCCCGCGACGTCAAGATGGAGTTGCTGACCCAGAGTGGCAAAACCCTCCTGCTCAAGCCCAAGGTCGCCCTGCAGGACGGCGAGATCATCGACTCCATGTTCATGAGCAAGAAGGCGCTGCTCGCGTTCTACGAAAAAGAAATCGAGGATGCGTACAAGACCGGCGTGTTGTTCTCGCTGCACGTCAAGGCGACGATGATGAAGGTCTCGCACCCGATTGTCTTCGGCCACTGCGTGAAGATTTTCTACAAGGAGGCTTTTGAGAAGCACGCCAAGTTGTTCGACGAGTTGGGCGTCAACGTGAACAACGGCATGGTGAACCTGTACGACAAGATCGCCACGCTGCCGCAATCCCGGCAAGACGAGATCATCGAAGATCTGCACGCCTGCCACGAGAAGCGCCCTGAACTGGCCATGGTCGATTCCGCTAAGGGCATCACCAATTTCCATTCGCCCAATGACATCATCGTCGACGCCTCCATGCCGGCGATGATCCGCAACGGCGGCAAGATGTGGGGCGCGGATGGTCGTCTCAAGGAAGTCAAGGCAGTGATGCCGGAATCGACCTTCGCCCGGATTTACCAGGAGATGATCAACTTCTGCAAATGGCACGGCGCTTTCGATCCGCGCACCATGGGCACTGTCCCGAATGTCGGGCTGATGGCGCAGCAGGCCGAGGAATACGGCTCGCATGACAAGACGTTTGAAATCCCGGAAGACGGCGTGGCCAATATTACCGATCTCGCCACTGGCGAAGTGCTGTTGACGCAGAATGTCGAGGAAGGCGACATCTGGCGGATGTGTCAGGTCAAGGACGCGCCGATCCGCGACTGGGTGAAGCTGGCCGTGACTCGCGCCCGCAACTCCGGGATGCCAGCGGTGTTCTGGCTGGACCCCTACCGTCCGCACGAAAACGAGTTGATCAAGAAGGTGCACACTTACCTGAAGGATCATGACACCACCGGTCTCGACCTTCAGATTATGTCCCAGGTGCGGGCGATGCGGTTTAGCCTGGAACGGGTCATGCGCGGCTTCGACACGATTTCCGTGACCGGCAATATCCTGCGCGATTATCTGACGGACCTGTTCCCGATCATGGAACTGGGCACCAGCGCCAAGATGCTGTCGATTGTGCCGCTGATGGCTGGCGGCGGCATGTACGAAACCGGCGCTGGCGGTTCGGCACCCAAACACGTCAAGCAACTGGTCGAGGAAAATCACCTGCGCTGGGATTCGCTCGGCGAGTTCCTGGCGCTGGCGGTGTCGCTGGAGGATCTCGGCATCAAGACGGGCAATGCCAAAGCCAAGATCCTGGCGAAGACGCTGGACGAGGCCACCGGCAAGTTGCTGGATAACAATAAGTCGCCATCGCCCAAGACCGGCGAGCTGGATAACCGGGGCAGCCAGTTCTACCTGGCGATGTACTGGACCCAGGCGCTGGCCGCGCAAACCGAAGACGCGGAGTTACAGGCTCATTTTGCCCCACTGGCGAAGGCGCTGGCCGACAACGAGCAGCAGATCATCGCTGAGTTGCAGTCGGTACAGGGCCAGCCGGTGGATATCGGTGGTTACTACCTGGCCGATGCCGAGAAATGCAAGGTGATCATGCGCCCGAGCGCGACGTTCAACGCCATTCTGAAGGCCGCTCGCGGCTGAGGGCTATTCATGGGGTTGAAAGGTGAAGATTTACCAAGTTAAGGAAATCTTCTACACCCTCCAGGGGGAAGGCACCTGGACCGGCCGACCGGCGGTGTTTTGCCGGTTTGCTGGCTGCAACTTGTGGAGTGGGCGGGAGTCGCATCGGGCGACCGCTATTTGCCGGTTTTGCGATACCGATTTTGTCGGCGTTGATGGCTCCGGCGGCGGCCCGTTTACTACGCCGGAGGCGCTGGCGGATGCTATTGCGAATCATTGGCCAATGCCGGTTCCCCATGCCCGACCCTATGTGGTTTGCACGGGCGGCGAACCCTTACTGCAACTGGATCGACCATTGATCGCGGCATTGCACGCCCGTGGGTTTGAAGTGGCGGTGGAGACCAACGGGACTTTGGCCGCACCGTTTGGATTGGACTGGATTTGTGTCAGCCCCAAGGCCGCCGCGCCGTTGCGGCTGACCTGGGGCGATGAATTGAAGCTGGTCTACCCGCAGCGTGAGCCGGAAGCACAGCCGGAGCGGTTTGTCAATCTGGCGTTCCGGCACTTCTTTCTGCAACCGCTGGACAACCCGGAGCGGGAAGCGCATACCCAGGCCACCCTGGCCTATTGTCTGGCTCATCCCCCCTGGCGACTGAGCCTGCAAACTCACAAATTGCTCGGTATCGCCTGAGCGGATTCAGCATCAATGATTCGCGTCGCTGGGCGATGCGGGCTGGCGCGTCCAATTTCGGGTTCGCTGCGGCTTGGGATGGAGTATTTCGTCAAGGCGTCGCGTCGTCTTGTGCGTGGGATCGAGTTGCTTCATCAGCTTGAAATAAGCTTCTGCCTTGTTCTTTTCGCCCTTGGCGTGGAAGTAACGGGCCATGATGAACGAGAAGTTCAATACCTCTGAAATATGGAACTGCTTGCGGTGGGGATAGAGTGCGCCAAGGTCGGTCTGGCCCTTGAAAATTTCCGGAATCCGGTCAATTTCACCCCTTTGAAAGCAATCATCGGCTTGGGCGATCCAGCTAAACAGATAATCGGGAAAACGCTTCAGGGTTTCCTGAAGAACGCGCTGGGCGTTCTCCTGATCACCGATCAGCTTGTAGGCGATTTGCAGGTAGTTGTAGTTCTGCGGCAGGTCGGGGTATTGCTCGATCAGTTCCAGCAGATGTGGGATCGATTCCCTGGGTTTTTTAAGCACACCCTTATAAAACTGCGTCACCGTTTCCTGAACCGACTCGGGTAACTGCGCTAAGGGCGTGCCTTCCGGGGGGGCGTCAATAATGGCGTAATGGGTAATCTGGGAATATGAAGTCGAGATCTGTTGATCGCCCGCACCCTGGCCATGATCCGTCGTGCAAATGTACTCAAAGCCGTCCTCACCAACGTGGCGCTTCAGGGTGTCGATGATTTGACGCTGTTGCGCGGGAGATTCGTGGGGACCGTTGATGTACAACGGTTTACCATGGCTGCCGAATTTGTAGCGAACGCGGCAGGCCGCCGCGTCAATATCCCCGAACAGGCGACTGGCTTTGGCGTAATCGGGATGCGGTGCCAAACCCAGCGCCTGGGCATAGTGAACCGCGCCCTCGACCAGTTTGCGCAGGCACTCGGGATGCGTCGAGGTCATGGGCGACTGGCTTTGCTGTTCCTGCCGATACCACTCGAACTCTTCGCTGGGTATCTCGCAATAGGTAGCGTCCCTCACACCCAGGCAGAAGACATCAACCAGGAAAGCCGCTACTGCAACCCGTCCGTTGGAGAGCACCCGGGTGAGGACGAGATTACCCAAGCCTTTCTGGAACAGGTTGGTGGGTATCAGACAGTCACCGATGGGGAATGCAGCGGCAACGGCGGGTGAACCCCCCGTGGACAGAGAACGCCGTTCAATCTGCTTGATTTTACGTTCCGCCGCTTTTTTGGCGAGTTTCTTCTGGCGGCGCTTTTCGTCAATAGTCATCGGGGTTCTCATTAACGGGGTGGCAGTCACGCAGGGCGGTTCGCGCCCTCCGGGTTAGGGCGCAGACTCAGGAAGATCCCGTTTTTGCCACCAGTTGGCGCAACCAATCGATGGCCTTGTTGAATTTGGGATGGATGATCTGGCCAACAAGCAGTGTAGTGTTGTGTGTCGGATCGATTTTTTTCATCAATTTGTAGTAGACCTCCGCCTTGTTCTCTTCTCCCTTGGCGCAGAAGTAGCGGGCCATAACCGCCGAGAAGCTTAATACCTCTGAACTGTGGTACTGCTCGCGGCCAGGACACGCCATGCTCAATTCAAATTTGCCATCGAAAATCTCCGCGACCCGGTCGATCTCACCCCGGTCAAGACAATCATTGGCTTGCGCAATCCGTGCAAATAGGTAATCCGGGAAGCGCTCCAGGGTTTCCTGAAGGATGTGATCCGCACTGGCCTGGTCGTTGAGGTGTTTATAAGCGCTATACAGGTAATTGTAGGGCTGTGGCACGTCAGGATACTGCTCGATCAGTGGCTTGATCAGGCCAATGGCTTGTTGGGGATCTTTGAAAACCAGGGCATATATCTCATTGCATTCT
>JAUPTV010000269.1 GCA_030917925.1 Pseudomonadota bacterium | reverse complement strand
CGCCATAATCGCCAGGCGCGTACTCTTGCAAATACAGCAAGGTCTGTTCAAGGGTGTAAATTTGCTGCAAAGCCTGGCTGATATAGTAGAGTTGTTGCATCAGTCCTTCATTGTATTGGGCAAACAGCGGGACAATGTTTTGTTGGCTGTTGCTGCCAGTGGCGATGGTCGCCTTGAGTAGATTCAATGAACTGCCCAATAAAGCGGGTACGGCGCTGCTTGAATCCGCCGTGTCCGATAACTCCGCAGACTGACTCGCAATCTGGTTAAAATAGGCATCGGTAAAGAGCGCCTTTAATGCGTCAAGGGCTTTATTATTCTGGACTAACTCTGCCAAAGTATTCGGATATACCGCGTTCTGGAACTGATTCCAGTTAGCGTACTCTTTGGTTTGAATGGTATTCAGCAGTTGGTATTCCGCTTGAGAGGCGTCATTATTCAACTGCTCTTGCAGATTCAGAAAATCGCCAAGCAGGGTATTCAAGTCAGCTTGCATTTTATCAAGCTGCGTTTGTATCTGGGTAATATCATCGAGAACTTCGTCCAATTGCTTTTCCTCTGGAGACTCAGGCTTGATGCCTATCAGTCCCAGAAACTTCGAGTGGGCGTAATTCGTAAAATCATCGGTCAACGTATCAGTGATAACGCCGCCGACGCCATCGCCAAGAATGCCTGGAGTGGTGTCAATGGGGTTATCGTGGTCACTGTCATTATTGCAGCCGCCCAGAACCGCTGCCGTCAGGGTAAAAGCGGCCAGCAACGGCCCAACTGTTCGGAAGGGAATAAATCCCAGAGTACATTTTTGCGTCGTCATGGTTCTTACTCCGATGATGGGGACACGATCAGGCTGATCAGCCGCCGCCAGGTCATAGCCCTGGGCCGGTTACAGATTATCGGCATTCCCGCTATCCGGCGTTATCACGGCAGCGGAGGAAACTTGCATTTGCCGGAATTTTTCCAGGGCAATGCCTATACTGAAACGGAGTCCCTGCCAGAATTTTGCCCCCGTGCCGCCCACTGTTCCCAAACGTCAACCGTCGATTCTGCTGGTCGACGATTCCCAAACCGACCTGCGCCTGCTGATGGAGATGATGTTTCATCGCTTCCGCCTGCTGGTCGCGTTCGACGGCGCTGACGGCTACCACAAGGCCGTGCTGAACCGGCCTGATCTGATCCTGCTGGACGTGCGGATGCCGAAAATAGACGGCTTTGCCACTTGCCGGTTGCTCAAGGCCCATCCGCTGACCCGCACTATTCCGATCATTTTTCTGACCGCAGCCACTGAATTGCCCCTGCGTCTGGAAGGCTTGGCGGTCGGTGGCGTTGATTACATCAGCAAACCGTTTGCTGAAGAAGAAGTCATTGCCCGGGTGCAAATCCATCTGCATTTGGCGGGTTGCCCAGCCGAGACCGAGCTGCCTGCTGACGGTCCCGATATCGAGGCAGTGACTCAGGATGCCGTGCTGGTGCGCGCCGCGACCGGTTACTTGCGCCAGCACTTGGCCGCATCACCATCGCCGGAAGATGTGGCGCATCGACTCGGCACCAATGAAAAGCGCCTGCACCGCGCCTTTCACATGATCTTTGGCTTGCCGGTGCAGGGCTGGTTGCGCGAGGAGCGTCTGCACCAGGCGCGGCATCTGGTCGCGGTCACGGAAACGCCCCTGACGGACATCAGCCAGCATCTGGGCTATTCCAGCCCGGCCCATTTCAGCCGGGCATTCCACGAGCGGTTTGGCGCTGCGCCGCGCCAGTTCCGGATGGAATGGCAACGGCAACGGTTAAACGAAGGCGAACCTCGCAACGGTCTGGCCGGCGATGCACGGTCGCCATCCATCACACCGGGATTGGCCGAGTGAGCCGTGATCAACGGCCAGGTGGATGCATCGTCCTATGGCTGATCTGGCTCACTTTACTGACCCTGGCGCTCGCCGCCGTCGATATTGCTGCCGGTCCACGCCTCCCTCTGGCGGATCATGTGGACCTCTGCGTTGATTCCGCCGGTCAGCAAACCATAGCAACGGTAGCGGCAGGCGCATGTTCCTTTGCGCATGTCACTGCCGCCGATCTGGCGCGGGGCTTCGACCGTAGCGCCCTGTGGCTGCGTTTCACCCTGACCAATCCAGCTTCGCAACCTCTGGAACGCTGGCTGGCCATTGGCCATCAACGCCTGCGGTTAGTAGAACTGTTCACCCGCACGGATTCCGATGCGCCCTGGCAACGACAGGCGACGGGAACCGCCATCCCCGTAGCGCAACGGCCGATTCAAACCACTTACCCGGTATTGCCATTGACTCTGCCGGCTGACGCCATCCAGACCGTCTATGCACGGGTCACGTCGATCACCTCGATTGACCTGACGCCCACGCTGTGGGAACCACTGGCCTATCTCAACGCCATTCACGCCATCGACCTGGCGCATATCGCCACCATCGGCGGGGTGTTGTTAATGGCGCTGTTGTCCGGGCTGATTTTCTGGCAAATGCGCGAGCGGATGTATCTGTACTTCGGTCTGGCGCTGCTCGGTTATCTGGTGAGCGAAGGCGCACATTCCGGACTGTTGCCGCGCTATCTCTGGCCTGCCGGACAGCCGTTTTATACCGGATTGCAGAGTCTGGGCGTCGGCTGGGCGATGTTATTCCTGCTGTTGTTTGTCCAGGAATATCTGGGGCCGGTCATGTTGCGCAGTTTCCGGTGGTTGCATCGTCTGTTATGGGCAGTTGCAGACAGTACTTTGCTGGCGGTGGCTTGGTCGGTATTGATCGACTATCGCAGCGGTGCCCAAGTGTGGACGGTGGGCATTAATGCCGCGTTGCTGGTCGCCTTGCTGCTGTTCATCCGCGCCTGGCGCGAGGGGTCGCGTCCCGCCGGTCAGTTGTTGCTGGGCTTTCTGGCGATGGTGGTGATGGAAGGATTGCGGCTGGCGGTGGCCTTTGGTGGCCTGCCCTTTACCACCGTGCAGGTGGTGGGCGGCCCGTGGGGAGTGATGTTGACCACACCGCTGATTCTGGCCGGTATTGCCCAGCGGTCGCGGGAATTGCGAGAACAGTTGCTGCGCGTCGAGGCGGAAAACCAGGCGCGGATCCGCTTCCTGGCGCAGATGAGCCATGAATTGCGCACACCGCTGAATACCGTGATTGGTGCCGCGCAATTGCTGACGCGGGATTCGGTCCATCTTTCACTCGTGGACGGGCTGGCCAGTATCCTGCACAACAGTCAGCAGTTGTTGGCGATGATTGATGAAATTCTCGACTATGCGCGGGACGAGGCCGGGCGGTTGCCCCTGCGTTTGGAACCGGTGGACTGGGAAGGTTTGGCCCAGGCGCTGGAACAGAATGGGCGCATTCTGGCCCAGACGAAGGGCCATCGCTTCGTGATGCAGGTCACCGGCGACTCGATAGATTCGCTGTGCCTTGACGCGCAGCGATTGCGTCAGGTGCTGGACAATCTGCTGGACAATGCCGCCCGTTATACGCAACACGGCCAGGTTGAACTGACCTGCACCGCAAAACGGCTGAAACCGGACGACGGCCTCGAAACGATCCAGTTGACGTTTGTGGTTGCGGATAACGGTCCTGGCATTCCCCTGGTGGATCAGGAGCGGGTTTTTCTGCCCTTTCAGCGGGGTGCGCCCGATAGTCGGGGTGTCGGCCTGGGATTAGCTATCGCTCGCCAGTGGGTCAACGCGATGGGGGGGCAGCTCCACCTGGAAAGTCGGCCCGGTCAGGGCTGCCGGTTCGGTTTCAGCATCCAGTGCGCCCCAGCCCCGGAGACTTCAACGGCGGATGACGCGCTCCCGATGGCGCTCCGACCTGATGATGCCGACTGGCAGGCGACTCTGCGAGCCATGATTCAGGAAGGGCGAGTGTCGGATATCGTGACCTGGGCGGAGCAACGGGAAAGTGCTGATCCTGAGCACCAGGACTATCTCGCCCGCGTCCGGCAAGCCGCCCTGCGCCTGGATTTTCCGACGCTGGAGAAATTGGCGAATGGCAAATAGCGAGTAGCGATCAGGGCGTTCTCCCGGGTTCCCGGTCTCCGTAGAATGTCCGCTGCTCTGCCGCCATCCGCATCAGAATCTCCGCCGGGGCGAACCGTTCACCCAGTCGCTGGCGGTACTATTCCAGTTTCCCCACCAGTTCCGTAATGCCCAGACTATCGGCATATGGCAGGAGGGTTATCGCCATGTCCATTTCATCACTGCTCGATATTGGCGTCCTGCAACGGTGACAGGCTGCGGCTAATTGTGTCGCTTGGCTAACCTCGTTCCAGCAACAGCGCCAACCGGGTCAACCGTTGGTCAACAGTCGCCTGATACCAGTCAGTTCCCAGGCGCTGATCCTGTTCTTCAGCCCATTGCAGTGCATCTTGATAGCACCGTTCCGCCTCGCTGAGTCTGGCGGCTATGGAATCCGCCGCCGGTGCAGCAGTCACCCCGATTTCGCCATAATCGTCATCAACAGCCGGTAATCCCCGCGCAATGCGTACCCGGCTGATCGCCAGATCGCCCAAACCCAGTGCGGTCTCGAAGCAGACTGGAAGCAAGGGTTCATGGCGCAATGCCGTATCGATCCGATCCCAGTCGCCCATTAGCGCCAACACTCGCAGCGCCTCAAGCCGTGTGCCGAAATCACGCGGTTTGCCCTCCCCGGTACGCTGGGCTAAAAACGCCTGGGCTTGCGCAACCGGTACCTGATCCGCATGGACTTCCGCCGCCTGATCGACGCGTTGCGCTCGCCAGACCAGCCACTGCGCCCGCATTGCCAGTTGTCGCTCCAGGGCCGAATTGGGCCGCAGTTCGGACAACTGGCGGGTGAAGCCTTCCAGTTCCGACCGTTCGCGGCGGTGAAAAGCAGTACGGCACAATGCCCACAAATAGGTCGCGGGCGTCAGCCGGGGATGAGCATCCCGCCGTCCCGCCCAGGCGCGTAACTGCCAATCCCAGGCCGTGGCAAAATCGCCGCGCCGAAACGCCAGTTCGCCCTCCAGGAAATCCAGCAGGGTTGACCACGGCTGACGCGATTCCGCCAGTTCCCGCCGACCTTGCGCCAACAAGACCCGGCAGAAATCAGCGGATTTGCGTTCCAGGCTGATGTGCAGGACGGTGATCAGGGCGCTGAAGCGATCCCCAGGATCGATAGCGGGCGCATTCAGCGCCTGGAGCAACGCCGCCAGCGCCAGATCATCATCGCCGGCCTGCCGCAGACTGTAGCCTTCCCACAGCAGCGCCCGCGCCCGTTCGCTCGCCAGTCCGAGCGTTTCCGCCAGTTCCACGGCCTTCCGTTCCCACTGCGCTGCTTGGGCATAATCGCCCAGTCGCCGCGCCTGGGTGGCCCGTTCCCGCAAGTGGGCCAGCGAGGGCCGATCAAGGTTCATGGCGGGTCTGCAAATCCAGATGGGAAGCCAGCAACGCCTGTAAATCGGCGTGGAAATGGCGGGCGGCGGCCGGCGTCAGGCGGTGCCGGGCATTCAGCAAGGCGCTGTAGTACAACCCGGTCAGCACTGGGCGATAACGCGGATGGTCCGGATCGGGCAATTCACCCAGGCGCTGCACCAGTGGATGCCGGGCATTCAGCAACAAATCCAGCGGTTGACGCCGGAGCCGGTCGCGCACTTCACCGGCCAGTTCCGCCAACTCATTCACCAGCAGCGACTTTTCCAGCAGTTGTTCCATCTGGTCAAACGCGGTCAGCCGCTGGCCGGACAACACTACCGCGCTCAGACTGGCAGGCTGAAATTGCCGGATTTGCGTCCGCGCCGGTGCTTCAGCCGTTGCCAAGGCCCGATCCACGGCACGCAGCAAGGGGGCATAACGGTGCTGATCTGCCGCATCGAGCGGGGGGTATAACGCCGAGTCATCGAGGCGATCCAGCGGTTTGAGTTCAGCCTGGTCGGGATGCTGGCTGATATAGCGGCGCAACAGCGTTTCATCAAAAGCGCCGCCCGCATTGATGCCGACAACGCCATGCGCTGCACAGAGCGGGTAGAACTGGTTGGCGTCGGCGGCGTGGGTGAAGAAATACAGGGGCCGTTTGCCATT
>JAUPTV010000035.1 GCA_030917925.1 Pseudomonadota bacterium | reverse complement strand
AATTCCTTTTTCACCTCGCTATAAGTCCGTTCCCAGAACCCGCGCAAATCCTGAGTGACCTGAATGGGTCGTTGCGCCGGTGACAGCAGATGCAAAGTGACGGGAATCCGCCCCCCGGCGATGCGCGGCGTATCCGCCAGCCCGAACAGTTCCTGCAATTTGACCGCCAGCACCGGCGACTCGCCCGGCGGATAGCGCAGGCGAATGTGGGAACCGCTGGGGACGGAAAGATGGGTAGGCGCCAGTGCGTTCAGCCGCGTCCGTTGCCGATGATCCAGCCGACTGTGCAGCACGGCGGTTAAATCCAGTCGCGCCAGATGCTCGCGGCGCGACGTGCCGTCCAGCCACGGCCCCAGCCAGTCGGCAACCTGTTCCATCAGCCAGGCATCGGACAAATCTGGCCAGTCTTCATCCGGCCGCCAGTTCCGCAAAGCCAAAACCCGTGCCTGCCAGTCGCGCAATTCCGGCGTCCATGGCAGGCAATCCAGCCCCATCTGCCGCACCCCGGCCAGCATCGCCTGCCGCCGGGCCTCCGGTTCAATATCGGTCAGCGGCGTACTACGCAGCGCCAGTGCCCCCAGTCGCTGTTCCTGACGGGCGATCACCGCCGCTTGCCGATCATCCCAGGTCACTTCAGCAACGGTGAATAGCCGGGCGGCGAGATGGGTTGCCAAATCTGCCGGATCAACCGGCGCGGCCAGCCAAATTCGCCCTTCACTCGCCCCGGCGTCCAGATGCGCCACAGCCAGCCATTCGGAGTTCATCAGCGGATCAGCAGCGGTGAGTCGCGCCCCCCGGCCATTGGCTAACTGATAACGATCAGCGCTGCCCTCACGACGACGGGCAATCCGGTCAGGATAGGCTAATGCCACCAACAGGCCGATCAACGCCGCGTCGGGCGCAGTTTCCGGGGACGCGGCCACCTTTAATAACTGCCGCCAGCGCCGCGCCGCCTGGTCGATACGCAGCGCAGCAGCAGAGTCAGCCGACCAGTGCCGTGCGCCATCGCGTCCGTGGCGTCGGCAGGCGTGCAGCGCTTCCAGCCGAATACCGAGATCGCTGCCGAAGGCGTGTTCGCCGCGCAGCAAATCGCGCTCTTCCAGCAAAGCCGCCAGATCAGCGGATAGTGCGCCTTGACCGAGAGCCGCCCCGCGCCGCAGCAGATGCGCCAGGCGAGGATGAGTCGGTAAGTTCGCCAGTGCCTGACCGGTCGGAGTGATATGCCCCTGCTCATCCAGCGCTTCCAGTTCGGTCAACAAAGTCCGCGCCTGAGCCAGCGCCCCGGCAGGCGGCGGATCAAGCCAGGCCAAATTGGCCGGGTCAGTTATGCCCCATTGGGCCAGTTCCAGGGCCAGTGGGGCCAAATCCGCTTCCAGAATTTCCGGGGAACGGCGGCGCGATAATCGACTTTGCGCCGCTTCACTCCATAAACGGTAACAAATTCCTGGTTCCTGTCGGCCCGCCCGCCCGGCCCGCTGTTCAGCGGCATCCATGGAAATGCGAACCGAGTCCAGCCGGGTCAAACCGCTGCGGGGATCGAAGCGGGGCATCCGGGTCCAGCCGCTGTCCACCACCACGCTGACGCCCTCAATGGTCAGACTGGTTTCCGCAATCGGCGTTGCCAACACCACTTTGCGCCGTCCGGCGAGGTCAGGCTGGATGGCGCGTTGTTGCGCCTCGCCGGGCAGATCACCGTACAGGGGAACCAGCGTCAGCCCGGAGCAGGCCGGTTCCGCTTCCAGTCGGCGCTGCACTTGGCGAATTTCCCCGCCGCCGGGCAAAAAGACCAGCACATCACCAACGTGTTGTGCCAGCGCCGTCAGCACCGTGTGAATCACGACGTTCAAATCGAGACGGTCGGAATCGCGGGGCAGGTAATGCCGGGTGACCGGCCAGGCACGGCCTTCGCTGACGATGATCGGGGCGTTGTCGAGCAGTTGCGCGACCGCTATTCCATCCAGCGTCGCCGACATCACCAGCAACCGCAGGTCTTCCCGCAACCCGCGTTGACTATCCAGGCACAGAGCCAGCGCCAAATCAGCGTGTAAACTACGCTCGTGGAATTCATCGAAAATAACCAAACCCACGCCTTCCAGCGCTGGATCGCGTTGCAGGCGGCGGGTCAGCAAGCCTTCGGTCAATACTTCAATGCGGGTCTGGCGTGAGATTTGCTTTTCAAAACGAATGCGATAGCCGATCATGGCACCGACCGGTTCCCCTAATTGCTGGGCCATGCGCGCCGCCGCCGCCCGCACCGCCAGTCGCCGGGGTTCCAGCAACAGAATGGATCGACCGGCCAGCCACGGTTCATCCAGCAACGCCAGCGGAACCCGGGTTGTTTTACCCGCGCCGGGCGGAGCTTGCAGAACCAACGTCATGGAATGGCGCAGCGCAGTGCGGAGTTCCGGCAATACCGGTTCAATGGGCAAGTCGGGAAAAGCGTGGATCTTGATTGATGGCATGATGATCGTGAACCGTTTTGGCGATTGTTCAGTCAATTTTAATCAGCGCAACAGGTGATGAAGCGGTATTTTGTTGTTTCTATGGCCCTGCAAAGTTGTTATTTTAATACTTTGTTGGTATGATAATACGATACATTATGCCAATCGTAAGCATTAGGTCAGCCGTTTCCATGTCCAAACAAATTCTTATTCCTGTCTGGTTTTGCACCCTGTTGAGCGCCTGTGCGCTCAATGTCCCGGTTGAGGCCCAGGTGGCCGACGGTCAAGCGTCGGTAGCGCCAAGCGCTGTTGTCGATCCTAATGGAGCGACGGTGGCCAGCCTACAGACCACCACCGGCCAGCCCGTAGAAAGTACGCCTGAAGAGCTGGAGCCGGCGTCTCCCACGGGCGAATCAACACCGGCAGCGCCAGAGGTGACCGGGCAGCCGCCACTACCGCCCTGTCCAGACCGCGCCTTGAGTCTACAGGATGAAATCGCGGTCCAGATTTGCCAGCAGCTCCGCACCGATCCCCCGTTGACCGCACTGAAAGTTGACAGTCATCCGGTGCGAAAACTGGATACCGTGATTGCGTTCTACGCCGGGCGCGGTTATCAACCAGCCTGGCTGGACGCCAACGGTGCGCCACGGTCAGCAACCGAAGATCTGCTCAAGGCGATGGGCAAAGCAGATCGTGAGGGTTTGCGGACACTGGATGACGACCGAACCAGCTTGCGCAAACGGTTGACGGCGCTCCAGCAAGACCGGGCGCAGGACGCCAGTCAACTCACTCAGCTTGATCTACTGCTGACCGACGCCTTTCTGACTTACGGCTCACAGTTGCTGGCCGGCCAGTTATCGCCGCGCAAAGTCGATCCCGACTGGGCCATCAAACCCCGTTCCCGGGATTTGGCCGAGGTGCTGGAAGAAGCCTTGCGTCAGAATCGGGTCGCTGGAACTTTACAGTCTTTGGCACCCCAGGCCAAAGGCTACGTTCAGTTGCGCGAAATGCTCCACAACTACCGGAAAGTTGAACAGGAAGGCGGTTGGCCCATGGTGGCCAGCAGCGCTCCGGGAAAAACGCTGCGGGCGCGACTGGAAGCCAGCGGTGATTTGCAAGCGGGCCATGCGACGGATAAATCGGTTGCTGAAGCCTTGCGCCATTTCCAGAAGCGGCATGGCCTGCCCGAGACCGGGAAGGTGAACACCGCCACTCTGGCGGCGCTGAATGTACCGGTGTCCCAACGGATTCAGCAAATCGAACTCAATCTGGAGCGGTGGCGCTGGATGCCCGATGACCTGGGTTCCCGTTACATCATGGTCAACATTCCCAGTTACAAGATGCAGGTCTTCGAGGAAGGCCAGCCAGTGATGGAGTCGAAAGTCGTAGTGGGTCGACAAGAGCGGCAGACCCCGACGTTCACCGCCAATATGGAATACCTGGTGTTGAGTCCGAAATGGTATGTACCGCGCAATATCGCGGTGAAGGACAAGCTGCCACAACTCAAGCGCAATCCCTATGCGTTAGCGCGTCAGGGTATTCGTGTCTATAACGGTGCTGGCCAGCAGATCGATCCCGGCGCGGTGAACTGGAGTGCGGTGAGCGCCCGCAGCTTCAACTACCACCTGCGGCAGGACGCCGGTCCTCGCAATGCGCTGGGCGGGATCAAGTTCATGTTCCCGAATCCCTACAGCATTTATTTGCACGACACCCCCTCGCGGGAGTTGTTCAGCCGTAATCAGCGCACCTACAGTTCCGGCTGCATCCGCATTTCCAATCCGCTGGAACTGGCCGAGTACCTGTTGAAACATGATCCGAAGTGGGACAAGGACAAGATCAAAACGGCGTCCACCCGAGGCAAGCAGCGGGTGGTGCAACTCCCCCAGGAATTACCGGTGTATCTGCTGTACTGGACGGCCTGGGTTGATACCGATGGCCTGCTGCACTTCCGGGATGATATCTACAAGCGCGACAAGCCGATGATGCGGGCGCTGTATCAGGAAGATAAGACCGGCGGCAAGGTGCGGGGTTAGGTAATTTCCAGAGATTAGCCACGAAAAACACGGAAAATTCTTTCTTTCTCTGTGTCATTGCGTGTCATTCCGTGGCTAAAGTTCTCACGTTTGGCCGGATTCAGGTTTAACGATGCGGGTGGCGCTGGGCATTGAATATGACGGTTCGGGGTTTCGGGGCTGGCAGGCGCAGCAGTCAGGAACGCGCACCGTGCAGACTACGCTGGAGCAAGCGCTGGCCAAAGTGGCTGACCATCCCGTTCGACTGGTTTGCGCCGGACGTACTGACGCCGGGGTGCATGGCGTCGGTCAGGTTGCGCATTTCGAGACGACAGCGGTGCGTTCGGCGCGGTCCTGGGTATTGGGCAGCAATGCTCATTTGCCGAGAGATGTCAGTCTGACCTGGGCGCGGGAAACGCCCGATGATTTTCACGCCCGGTTCTCGGCGCTGGCCCGTCGGTATCGTTATCTGATCCTCAATCGCCCGCACCGGTCAGCACTGTGGCGCGAGCGGGCCACCTGGCGTCACCAACCCCTGGATGCGGAGCGGATGCATACCGCTGGTCAGGCGCTGGTCGGTGAACACGATTTCAGTTCATTCCGCGCCGCTGAATGTCAGGCCCGCCATCCGGTCCGGGTCATTCACGAATTGACCGTTCGCCGGGATAGCGATAGCGTGATTTTGGAGGTGGAGGCGAACGCCTTCCTGCATCACATGGTGCGCAATATCGCCGGGGTGCTGATGACGATTGGCGCTGGCGACCAGCCGATGGAATGGGCGCGGGAAGTCCTCGAACGGCGTGACCGCACTCAGTCCGGCGTCACCGCGCCAGCCGATGGACTGTATCTAATGGCGGTTCGCTACCCGGAACGGTTTGGATTGCCGGAAACCGGTTGTTCGTGGCCAGCGGTGGTTTGAAAACCCTGGCGGTTCAAGGGTTTTCTCCAGATTCAACCACGATGTCTTTAACGCGCAGTTCCTGACCACTGACTGGCCGCACCGGATAGCCATTACAGCGGGGACAGGGATCATAGAGCGCCGCCAGTGGCACTATCTCGCCGCATTCCAGGCACTGTCCGCGCCCAGGGATGATCAGCAGCTCGACCCGTGCGCCTTCGGCCAGCGAACCCGGCAAAGCCGCTTCCAGACAGAATTGCAGCGCCGCGCTTTCGACATTCGCCAACTCGCCAATTTCCAGCCGGACTTCCGTAACCCGGACTGCGCCCTGCTGTCGGGCGGTGTCTTCGACGATGTTCAGGATGGAGTCTGCCAGCGCCATTTCGTGCATGGAGGCGCTACCGAACGCTCTGGGTCAACTGTGCCCGGACCGTGGCCAGTTTCGCCTCCAGACGATGCACCTGTTCCGCCAGCGCCTGCTGTTGACCTTGCCGCACCCAGTCCAGCCAGGCGTCCATACCCTCTCCGGTTTTGGCGGACAGTTGCAAAATTTGCATATCGGGATTGACTCGCTGCGCATACTCCAGACAGCGGGCGACATCGAAATCCACATAGGGCAGCAAATCCGTCTTGTTCAGAACCATCAACTGGGCGGCGGCAAACATATTCGCGTATTTCAACGGTTTGTCCTCGCCCTCAGTCACGGACAGCACGACCACCTTGTGCGCCTCGCCGAGATCGAAATCCGCCGGGCAAACCAGATTGCCGACATTTTCAATAAATAGCACCCCGCCTTCTGGCAATGGCAATGCTTCCAGCGCATGACCGATGCTGTGCGCGTCGAGGTGGCAACCTTTACCGGTGTTGATTTGCAAGGCTGGGACGCCAGCCGCTTGAATACGTTCAGCATCGTGCGCGGTTTGCTGGTCGCCGCCAATCACCGCTACCGGGAACTCCTCGCGCAAAGCTTGCACGGTTTGCACCAGCAGGGTCGTTTTACCCGAACCGGGACTGGAGACCAGGTTCAGCACGAACACGCCGGAATCGGTAAACAGTTGCCGGTTGCCGGCGGCGAATTCGGCATTTTTGGCCAGAATGTCCCGCTCGATAGCGACCAGCCGTCCCGCCGGATGATGCGGCGCGTCGCCATGCTCAGGCCCGTGTAAATGCCCGTGCGGGTGATCATGGGGATGCGGGTGAGGATGAAGACCGGTATCGCTGTTACTGCAACCGCAGGTCGCGCACATGGATTGACGCCTCGTAAGGTGACCGGCCCCTCTGCCTGAGCGGGGAGAGGCTGGATTGGGGATGAATACTACGCCGCCAGCAGCAGGACGCCGCTGGCCGCAATCGCCGCGCCGCTGACCCGCAACAGGTTTTGCCGAGTCGCCAGCGCGATGCCGATGCCGCTGATATGCAGCGTCGCCGTTGCCAGCAGGAAGCCGAGGCTGTACCACAGGGCACTGCTTTCTGCGGCCATTTCCGCGCCATGAGCGTAACCGTGGAACAGGGCGAACAACCCGACCAGTCCCATACTCGCCGCCAGCGACAACCGTGAAGCCAGCGCCACCAGCAGGCCGAGAATCAGCACTGAACCGGCGATGCCCAGTTCCACGCCGGGCAGTGTGACGCCCAAAAAGCCGAGTAATCCACCGACCGCCATGGTCAGCACGAAGGTCATTGGCACCAGCCAGAGGGCGCGGCCGCCTCGTTGTGCGGCCCATAAGCCAACTGCCACCATCGCCAACAGATGATCCAGACCGCCGAACGGATGGGCCAGACCAGTGGCGAAATCGATATGCGGCAGTCCCGACGTATGCGCCTGGGCGACACCGCTCAGGCCGAGCAACGTCAGGGCGATCAAACTGCGTTTTCCAGACAGGGTATGCATGAAGCGATCTCCTGAAGATCAAGAATGAGCGAACACCTTTTTTTCAACCATCGATGAACTATAGTTCAAAAGTCCACAAGGCATAAACCGAATCATCGTTGCCACGGTTGGCGTACTCAACCAGCCAAGTCGCCGGGATGATCGGCCTATAAAAATTATGTGGAAGGAGGAAGGAGGATGATCCAGCAACATCGTACCCCGCCGGGCGCTAACTGTCTTGAGTGCCCCCTGCGTCAACGGAATGAGTGGCGCGTCCTGACTGACGAGGATGTCAGGCTGCTCGCGCAGATGCGCAAAAGCCGCCGGTATCGCGCCGGTGAACCCATTTTCAGCGCCGGCGAATCCAGTCACGGTATCTACTGCATTGTGGAAGGTGCGGCGGCCATGCGGCAAGTGGATGCTGAAGGCAATCCGGTACTGCTCAAGATCAGCTACCCCGGCGAAACCCTGGGTTATCGGGGAGTATTGATGGGCCAGAAGCGCCGCTTCAGCGCCGAGGCGCTAGGGCCGAGCCGGGTTTGCTTCATCGACCAGCAGGTGGTCAAGTTGCTGCTGGAGCGCAATCCCGCATTGAGTTTGCAATTCCTGCGGCGCGTCAACCATGACCTGGACGACGCCCACGATAAACTGGTGCAGAACGCCACGCTGTCCAACCGGGACAAATTTGTCCATCTCCTGGTCAATCTGATGGATCGTCATGGTCGCGCCGCCCCGGATGGCAGTCAGGTCATCAGCCTGCCGATCTCCCGGCGTGACATGGCGTCAATGATCGGCGCTCGCCATGAAACGCTGTCCCGGATTATTGGCCGGATGGAGGAAGACGGCATCGCCCGCTTTTCGGGACGCACGGTCTGCGTTAATCAGCCACATTCGCTGATGGCGGAGATTCGTTTATCGTAGGACGCAAAAAAATCTCTAAAAATTGACGATCATCAAACCGCTTGTCACATTTCCCGCTACTTTCCAAGGTGGTTGAATCTTGCGGGAGAACGGGGTTATGGGGTTTGTCAACAACACTGATTCTGCGTCCGATCCGGTCCAGAATCCTGACAATTACACGGGCGCGCTGGGTGGACTCACCCGCCGCGAGTTTTTGAAATATTGCACCGGCGTTGCGGCGACGCTGGGTCTGTCCTCGTGGATGGGGCTGCGCATTGCCGAAGCGGCGACCGCGCCCCGGCGACCTCCAGTTATCTGGCTGTCGGCCCAGGAATGTACCGGTTGCACCGAGTCACTGCTCCGCGCCTACCATCCGACGCTGGAAACCCTGATTCTCGACATGATCTCCCTCGACTATCACGAGGCACTGTGCGCTGGCGCTGGTCATCAGGCCGAAGCCCACAAGGCCAAGTCGATGAAGGAGAACTGGGGTAAATTCGTGCTGGTGGTGGACGGTTCGATTCCCACCAAAGATGGCGGCGTGTATTGCATGGTCGCCGGCAGACCGATTCTGCAAGTCGTGCAGGAAGCGGCGGAAGGCGCGGCGGCGATCATCGCGATTGGCTCCTGCGCCTCCTGGGGCGGTATGCCTTCCAGTGATCCCAATCCCACCGAAGCCAAATCCGTTCAAGAGGTATTGCCGGGCAAGACCATTATCAACATTCCCGGCTGTCCGCCCAATCCCTACAACTTCCTGTCCACGGTTCTGCATTTGCTCACGCTGGGCAAACCGCCGGAACTGGATATTCACAACCGGCCCAAATTCGCTTATGGCCGACTGATCCATGAAAATTGTGAACGGCGGCCGCACTTCGACGCAGGCCGCTTCGCCATGGAATACGGCGACTTCGGCCACCGCTTGGGCTGGTGTTTGTACAAACTCGGTTGCAAGGGACCGGAGACTCACGCCAACTGCCCGACGATTGGCTTTGGCGATGTTGGCGAGAGTAACTGGCCGATTGGTATTGGCCATCCCTGCTTCGGCTGTACGGAAAAGGGCATCGGGTTCACCAAGCCGCTCCATGCTTTGGCCGAGGTGAAAACTTTTTCCCCACCCAATGCCTTCCCGGTGGTCGATTCACCCAAGGGTGAGGGCGTCACGCCTGCCGCAGCGGCGATTGTCGCGGGTCTGGCTGGCCTGGGCCTTGGGGCCGGGGCTATGGCGCTGCGCGGTATGAAGGATGAGGGCGAGGCAAACCACGCCGATAACCCGCCTGGGCAGTCTTAGGGGAGGGACCGGTTATGGATCTCGAACGTCGTCAATTCCTGCGCGGCGCGGCTGGCGCTATCGCCACGACTGCTGCCGCCGTTGCTGCGCCAGTCAACGAGGCGGCAGCTTTCGGTCCCCGCGAACCGAAGACTCTGCCGCCAAAAGCGGTGGGCATGTTGTATGACTCGACGCTGTGCGTGGGTTGCAAGGCTTGCGTAACCGCCTGCAAGCAAGCCAATGGCAAACCGCCCGAACAGCCGGAGGCGCTGGCAGCGTGGAATCAGGGCACCTGGGATACCGCTGAAGATATTTCCGGCAAAACGCTCAACGTGATCCGGGTCTATCAGGACGGCAATATGTCGCAAAAGGATCGTGAACAGGACGGCTACGCCTTCGTCAAGCGGCATTGCCTGCACTGCGTCGATCCGTCCTGCATTTCGGTCTGCCCGGTCAGCGCCATGCAGAAAGACCCGGTGACTGGCATCGTTACGCACAATCCTGACGCCTGCATCGGTTGCCGGTACTGCGTCTATGGCTGTCCGTTCAACGTCCCGCAATATCAATTTGATGAACCCTTCGGCCAGATTGCCAAGTGCCAGTTCTGCAATCATTTACAGGCGGAAGGCAAATTGCCGGCCTGTTGCGATGTCTGCCCGACCGGCGCGTCACTGTTTGGACTGGTGGAAGAGTTGCAGGCCGAAGCGGAACGGCGGCTGGCGCAGAAACCAGGCGCACCATACGAATTTCCACGCGGCAAACTGGGCGGCGACCGGCCCGGCCATGAAGCGCCAGTGGGCGAATATCAGCCGCATGTCTACGGGGAGAAGGAGTCGGGCGGGACACAGGTGCGTTACTTGACCGGGGTTCCGCACGAAAAACTGGGTCTGCCCGAATTGCCGGATCATGCTTATTCCGCCGTGTCCGAAGGGATGCAGCACACTTTGTACAAGGGCATGATCGCGCCGTTAGCGCTGCTTGGTGGCTTGGTTGTGCTGGCCCGGCGCAACGCCAAAGCCTATCACGACGAAGATCCGACCCAGACCGATGATGAGGAGGGTACGCGATGAACGTCTCAAACTTCACTGCCGAATCCCCTGATCCCGCCCTGGAAAATCATCAACCGCTCGGCGGTGCCATCGTTACCAAACCGTTCATGATCCTCGGTTTGTTCGTACTGATCGGTGGCTATTTCATCCTGCGCCGGTTTCTGTTCGGCATGGGCGACGTGTCGCACATGAGCAACGGCTTCCCCATCGGCACCTGGGTGGTGCTGGATGTGGTGATCGGTACCGCGTTCGGCTGTGGCGGCTTCGCCATGGCGCTGCTGGTCTACATCCTCAATCGCAACGTCTACCACCCGTTGATTCGTCCCGCCCTGCTCGGCGGCGTGTTCGGCTACACCTTGGCCGGTCTGGCGGTGATGATCGACCTGGGCCGGTACTGGAACGCCTTTAACCTGCTGCTGCCCTGGTATGCGCAGATCAACTCGGTGATTTTCGAGGTGGCGCTGTGCGTCATGGCCTACGTCACCGTGTTGTGGATTGAATTCTGGCCGGCGTTTCTGGAACGGATGCCGCCCGCGTTCAAAAAGCGGTTCAACCTGCACAAAATGCAGATTTTCCTGCGCCGCTACATGTACGTCTTCATCGCCCTCGGCGTGCTGCTGCCGACCATGCATCAATCCTCGCTGGGTTCGGTGCTGCTGATCATGGGATCCAAACTCTCGCCGCTCTGGTATACGACCTGGCTGCCGCTACTGTTCCTGATTTCGGCGCTGGCCATGGGTTACGGGGTGGTGATGCTGGAATCGACGCTGGTGCAACGGGCGTTCAAATTGCCGTCCGAAGCGGCGCTGCTCATCCGGTTGTCGCGGGTGGGCGCGGGACTGCTGACACTGTTTCTGGTGGTGCGGATCGGTGATCTGCTGGCGCGGGGACAACTGGGGCTGGCTTTCGCCTTTGACCGCTACAGCATTCTGTTCCTGATTGAAACCACGCTGTTCGCTGCGCCGATTCTGGTTTTCGCGTCGAAGCGGCGTTGCGCGAATAGCCGCCTGCGGTTCCTGGCGACGATTAGCCTGCTGGCCGCCGGTTCGCTGTACCGGATGAACGGCTATTTGCTGGCCATCAATCCGGGCAATGGCTGGACCTACTTTCCCTCTGCGCCGGAATTGCTGATTACCGTCGGCGTCGTGTGTCTGGAAATCATGCTCTATCTCATTTTCATCAAAACGCTGCCGGTGTTGCCCGGCCGCATTGCCGAAGTTGCCGGGAGGCCATCGTGACCCGTATTACCATCGATCCCATTACCCGCATCGAGGGTCATCTGCGCATTGATTGCGAGGTGGAAAATGGCAAAGTCGCCAATGCCTGGTCGTCCGGGCAGATGTGGCGCGGCATTGAGACCATTTTGCAAGGCCGCGACCCCCGCGACGCCTGGCTGTTCACGCAGCGGATTTGCGGGGTCTGCACCACGGTTCACGCCATTGTGTCGGTGCGAACCGTGGAAAATGCGCTGAATCTGGAAGTGCCGCTGAACGCCCAGTACATCCGCAATATGATCATCACCGCCCACGGGATTCACGATCACATCGTGCATTTTTACCAGTTGGCGGCGCTGGACTGGGTGGACATCGTGTCCGCCCTGTCCGGCAGTCCCGAAGGCGCGGCGAAGCTGGGCGCGAGCCTGTCCGACTACCGGCGCAACAGCCCGCCCGAGATTCGCCAGGTGCAGGAGAAGCTCAAGGCGTTTGTGGGCACCGGACAGTTGGGCGTATTCGCCAGCGGTTACTGGGGGCATCCGGCGATGAAGTTGCCGCCGGACGTGAATTTGCTGGCGGCGACGCACTACATGCAGGCGCTGGAATATCAGCGCATTGCCAACCGGATTGTGGCGATTCTCGGCTCCAAGACTCCGCATATTCAGAATCTGGCGGTCGGTGGCGTGGCGAATCCGATTAACCCGGACAGTCAATCGACCCTGACGCTGGAGCGGTTGTTTGCGATCAAGGTTGAGATTGACAAGCTCGGGGAATTTGTCAATCAGGCGATGCTGCCGGATGTCGCGGCGATTGGGGCGCTATACGCCGACTGGACCCAGTACGGCGCAGGCGTGACTGATTATCTGTCAGTGCCGGATTTGCCGCTGGATACCAAAGGGACGCAGTTTGAACTGCCCGGCGGCTACATCCCCAAGGGCGATGTAGCGCAGTTCAAGCCAGTGACCAGCTATCAGGACGACTACTTCCGCGATGGCGTCAAGGAGAGCGTCAAACACGCCTGGTATCAGTACCAGGGCGGCGATAAGGCGTTGCATCCCTACGATGGGCAGACGAATCCGCATCACACCGCGTTCCAGGATCAGGGCAAATATTCCTGGGTGAAAGCGCCGACCTTCTACGATCAGCGGGTGCAGGTCGGGCCGCTGGCGAATGTGTTGGCGATGGTCGCCGCTGGCCATGAACCCACAAAGCGGCATCTCAACCGGCTGTTGAGTCTTGCCAGTACGGTGGCGGGAACGCAAATTCCGGTAGAGGCGCTGCATTCCACGATAGGCCGGATTGCGGCGCGGGCGGTGCGCTGCGCGGTGCTGCTGGAATCGTTGCAGAACCAGTGGCAACTGCTGATCGATAACATCGCCAAGGGGGATTTTGCGACCTTCAACCGGCCGGTATTCCCCAAAGGCGAGATTCGCGGGTTTGGCTATCACGAAGCGCCGCGTGGGGTGTTATCGCACTGGACAGTGATTGAGAACGGCAAGATCAAAAATTATCAGGCGGTGGTGCCGAGCACCTGGAATGCTGGTCCGCGTGATGATGCCGATGCATTGGGACCGTATGAAGCGTCGTTAATGGACAATCCGGTAGCCGATCCCGAGTTACCGCTGGAAGTATTGCGCACTGTGCATTCCTTTGATCCCTGCCTGGCCTGCGCTATTCACTTGGTCGATAGTCGGAAGAGGCCGATTGTCCAAGTGAGGGCGTTGGGCTGATTTCCAGTAGGCGCTGTTTGTCTCGGACGCGCCCGACAAGTGTATTGTTGGGCTGCCTTCCGGCTGGATTAAACGGCTTCAGCGGCGGGGATGTCACTGATATATGAGGGATATAAGTATTCTAAGATAGGGGGTCATTTTTTTCGGAAATTATTGACAACCTTGTATCAAGTAGCTACGATTTCTTGATTATACACCTGTCTGGTGTGAAAAAAGACCCCGTTTAGGGGTCTACTATTCGTTAGGCATTCCAAAAGAGAACCGATGTGAAACTAATTACATGTCTTGAAGAATTGAAAGCTAATTTAATTACGTTGGAAAGCTATATAGATTCTGAAACAGAGACAGATCGGCAGTTTCACCATGATTTGATAAAGAAGGGGGTCTGCTTTGTAGCGTACTCACATAATAAACAACATTACTTTGCACCAAGTCGATTCGTTGGATATATATCGAACAACTGTTTAGCTCACTTAGCCAATGACAAAAAGGATGGACGAGAAACAAATGTTGCTATTAGTGGCATCCTAAATTCAAAGCCTGAATCAGACGATGAATTAAATGCTTCTTACATGCGTTTCTGTACACGAATTGGAATCAGGGTACTTGAGAGGGGGGCTTTCGGAGTTAAACGAAAGTTTTGGAAGCTCGGTAGCCTAACGTAAGGCAAAAATCTTAGAGGCTGTCGAAAAACTCTTCATTGATTTTTAAGAAAAATTTTCTGTGGCACCGGCTTATAGCCGGCTTGACCGACCAAAAATCGGCTGAAGGCCGGATCTACTGTCATATAGATCAATGGGTTAGTTTTTAGACAGCCTCTTAGCTGTGTAGGTTGGGTTGGTGTCTTTTTAGCAACCAACTTCAATCAACCGTAGCCTAACTGGCTGCTGCACCGGAGACCGCGCCATAGCCAGTTGTAGCATTTGAACGCTCATCGAGATGTGCGGTAGCCCAACATTAGAGATATTACTTATTCCATGATTAGGTAGCTATTTGTATGAAACAAAAAGTTTATATTGAAACTAGCATCCCTAGTTATCTAACTGCTTGGCACAGCCGTGATTTGATTGTGGCAGCCAATCAGGAAATAACTAAAGAATGGTGGGATAGCCGAGAGCAGTTTGATTTGTACATTTCTGCTTTGGTCATCCAAGAAGCTGGAGCAGGAAATCCCACAGCCGCACAAAAACGACTTGAGCAACTGGATGGTATTCCAGAACTTAACATAACAGAAGAAGTTGAAAATTTTGCTGAGATTCTCATTCAAAAAGTCCCTCTTCCTGAAAAAGCTAGAATTGATGCTTTGCATATTGCTGTGGCGGCATTGAGCGGTATGGATTACCTTCTCACTTGGAATTGTACCCATATTGCAAATGCTATTTTACGTCCCAAACTGGAGGCTATTTGTCGAGAGTTTGGTTATGAACCTCCAACAATTTGTACACCACAAGAGCTGACGAGGTATGAGTGATGTGGAAAGATTCGATTGTAGAAGAAATCCGTAAAAATCGTGATGAATATGCTAAAAAATTCAATTACGACCTTCATGCAATTTGTCAAGACATGAGGAAAAAACAAGGGCTGGCTGGACGACGTGTTGTTTCTTTAAATCCTAGACCGATAAAGCGTATTCCTAGCGCGGCCTAGCGGGGCAGGTGAAGCAGGTCGTTGGGCATCACCACAGAGCCGTATGCGGCAATTTAACATCACCGTAATGAGACTAATGTCTTGACGACAAGCAACACACGAAAATTTAAGGTTCTATCGCTATTCTCAGGCGGGATGGGCCTCGACTTGGGCATCGAATCGACAGGGTATTTTGAGATCGTGGCCTGTGTCGAGAAGGTGCCAACCTTCTGCCACACGATAAGGCTTAACCAGCGCAAAGGGCGGCTTCCAGAGCACCTTACAGTCATAGAAGCAGATATCTCTCAGCTTTCACCACAGGATGTGCTTGACGCCGTCGGTTTGCAGCCCGAAGACATCGACGTGATTGTCGGCGGCCCCCCCTGCCAGTCGTTTAGTACGGCGGGAAAGCGTGGCACCACACAAGACCCTCGTGGAACCCTTCTATGGGATTTCCTGCGCTTTGTTGAGCACATCCAGCCCAAGTTTTTCTTGATGGAGAACGTCCGGGGACTGCTTTCGGCGGCGTTGAAACACCGCCCCATAGCAGATCGACCGGAAAAAGGTGGCCCGCCGTTAGGTGAGGATGAGCAGCCTGGTTCCGTCGCCCGGTTGTTCGCAAGAGACCTAGCCAACCTCTCCGGTGTGGGTTACTACCTAGATATCTACGAAGTTAACGCCGTCAACTACGGGGCTCCGCAGATTCGTGAGCGAGCCTTGTTCATCGGCAATCGGCTTGGGCTTCAGGTTGACTTTCCACCTCCGACGCACGGCCCAGAAGACCCAGCCCTATCAGACGAAATTCAACGTGGCTTGTTTGAACAGGCGAGGTTGTTGCCGTGGAAGACTATTGGGGACGTGATCGGAACCCTAAAGGACGACAACCCAACCGTGCTCGATTTCAGTCCTAGAAAGAAGAAGTACCTCGACCTTGTTCCACCGGGCTCCAACTGGAGAAGTTTGCCCGAGGACTTGCAACGGGAATCCATGGGAAAAGCGTGGCATGCAAAAGGCGGTCGCTCTGGCTGGTGGAGACGATTAACGTTTGATCTTCCCTGCCCAACGCTAGTAACAATGCCCAACCACGCCAGTACTGCGCTTTGTCACCCTGTCGAGACGCGAGCACTATCGATCCGTGAATACACCAGAATTCAAGAATTCCCGGACGAATGGGAATTCTGTGGCACGGTCGCCGAACAGTACACCCAAGTGGGCAATGCAGTTCCAACTCGTCTGGGTATGGTTGCTGGTGGTGTAATCGCTGACCATCTTCGCCGTGCCCACCAAATTGACATCAGCCGTAAGCATCCGCGTCCGACAGAGCCTCGGATCATCTACCTTCAGTCTCACGTTCGTACTCGGCAATGGTTCAAAGATGGTAAAGCGGTTGTTTGGGATAATGACGAGATAAATGGCGGTGCCGCCTATGCAGCGCCCAAGACGGTAAGAAAAGTTAAGGGGCTTCGATAACATGGCACGGCGACACAACGGCCTTCCTCGTCCCGCCCGACGGCGTCTTTCCAAGGCTAACCTACTGCTACAGCTTGCCTCAGTCGATAGCTCAGATGAGAGCCGTCAGCGTGTGCTTACGATGGAAAACCAGTTTCGGCGGAAGATTGATTCGCACATCACGTCCTTGCCGGAAGGCGATGCCCAGTTTCAGAAATTCAACACCAGCCCTTATGTATTGCTGATTCATGCACGGAATAGAAGCTACGCACGTATCAGCGAAATCGAGAACGACATTCTTCCCGCAAAGCAGTTTTCTTCGATGGAAACGTCAGCCGGCCGCATGGTGGAGGAAGTCGCGCTCCCTATGTATGGTTGGGAGTGTGTCGCAAGCGAAATGCATACGAGCAATTCCGCTCTCGACGGACGAAAGACTGAGCCGCGTCTTCTGAGATTGGCGACATTGAAGAGCGGGCCATGCTGCTTGAACGACGAAATGAGCGAGAATTTTGCCGACGCAATTCTCAATCATTACCGCGCATGGTCCCAAGAAGCAAACCGCACTCGACTTGACTTCACGTATGGCGTTCTCTACGGAACGCCCAAGACATCCAACAAGAAGGACTGGCATATCCTTCGGAATATTCGAGAGAAGCGCGAGGATGCCCTCACTGTTGATCCTGCTGACAGATGGAATTGCGCGTTTCAGGAACGGGGGATTTCCGTTGACGTAACGGTTCGCATAGGGCTTGATTGGTGGGAGCATTTGGGAGGCCCGAACTGCTTTATCGAGGTTTTTTCCGCTCTCATCCGTGCGTGTATTACGCCGGGAAACCCTGATCCCGCCATGCATCAATATGTCATAGCCGATCTACATGACATTGTTTCTACTGCGTCGGTAGGCTGTGACTTCAACGTGTCGTTACTACAGCGGAGCCAGCTCCCTTGGCTGTTTCTTATTGCTCGTCATTTCTGTGACGAATTAGCTGAGTGATGCCCAACCTTGCGATCCACCAGACCTTGCGCATACAGCCGCGCAACGCCGGGAAAGTCCCGGTCGGCTCGATGGCAGCATGGCGGGTTGCTTTGGTAATACCGTGGTTATACTATGTGGGCCTATGAAAGTAGCCATCTCACTCCCTGACCCCTTGTTCTCGGCCGCCGAACAGATGGCCGAGCAACTCCATGTCTCGCGTAGCCAGCTCTATGCCCAGGCTTTGGCGGAGTACATGGAGAAACGCCATGAGGTGGCTATCACCCAGCGCCTGAACACCGTGTACGGGGCGGCTCAGGAAGGTTTGGACCCCGCCCTTAACAAGGCTCAGTTGGAGGTGCTGGGCGATGATGCGTGGTGAAGTCTGGTGGGCATCCCTTCCTGATCCGGTAGGGTCCGGTCCGGGCTACAGGCGTCCGGTCTTGGTCATCCAATCCAAGCCTTTCAATGAAAGCCTCATTGCAACCGTCGTGGTGGCTGTCATCACCACGAACCTTGCGCTTGGAGAGGCACCGGGCAATGTGCGCTTGTCTAAATCGGAATCGGGCTTGCCAAAGCCATCCGTCGTCAACGCTTCTCAGATAATCACTATCGACAAGAGTCTTCTCACCGAGAAGGTAAAGTCGCTTCCGGGTACGGTCATACAGCGCGTTGATGAAGGTCTGCGTCTGGTTCTCGCGCTATAAGGCGTGCTGCTGCTCAACCCTTCGCTGTATTGACATTTCAACCGGCCTTGGCTGCTTTACAAGAATCCTCGAAGAACCAAAACTTAGAAGGGGCTTTGGGGAACCGCCAAGACGCCAAGGAAAAAAGCATGGCTAGAAGAATCATTGTGTTGGGCCTCGGCAATATCCTGCTCCGTGACGAAGGCGTCGGGGTGCGGGTGGTTGAGGCGCTGGCCGAACAGTATGCGTTGCCTGCCGGAGTGGAGGTCGTGGATGGTGGAACGGTCGGTATGGATTTGCTGGATACCCTGGCCGGTTGTGACCATTTATTGATTTGCGACGCGGTGCAAACCGGCGCACCGCCCGGCTCGGTCGTCACCCTGACCGACGCCGAAGTGCCGGCCCTGTTTCAAACCCGCTATTCGCCCCATCAACTGGGGCTGTCTGAAGTGCTGGCGACGTTAATCCTGATGGAAGAAGCGCCTGCTGCCATTACACTGATTGGCGTCGTTCCCGTGGATCTGGATCTGGGCGCGGAACTGTCGCCGGAAGTAGCGGCTGTTGTTGACCAAGCGGTTGAAAGGGTGGCGGCGGAACTGACTGCACTGGGTTTTCCTCTGACTCGCCGCTGAAATACTCCTCACCGTCGTTGCCGTAATCGCCCGGCGTAAACCGTTCCTCATCTCTTTGAAGCTTGGTGTTCCTGGAGTCCTGGCGGTTCAATCCGACGTCCGCTTATCAAATCACGGAAAAACGCAATTTTTTTTGCATTGCAACATTTTCTTTGTTAGACTTTTCGCCTGTGAGATAGCCATAGAACAGCGCCTGACCGGCGATGCCACCAAACGTTCTGGCCTCCCACGACCGGTTCCGGGTGACAGGCATCCTATATAGATCACAACATTGCGTGTCTCGGAGTTTTCAACATCTGACGATGGAGGACGCGACCACTCTACGCCGTAGAAGACGAGAGTTTTGCCGCGTATTAACTATGAAAGAACTGCTTAAAGTCGCTGTATTCGCTATTCTTGTTCTGGCGTTATCACCGTTTATGGGCTTCTGGCTGGTTGCCCTGGTCGGTGCGCTGGTGTTCCTGCTGCCGGTCGGTGCCGCATTTTCAGCGCTGTTCCCGGCGACCTGGCATCACCTTGAAGACGACATCGCTTCGCGTTTATCACTTTCCTGAATACCTGATTTCCCTAGCTGTTCCAAATTCATAAAAGCCCCGGTTAAGCCGGGGTTTTTTTATGCCAAGATTCCTCGCGGCACGCCAACCGGTCACGCGCCCGTTTAAGTTCAAGATGGCTTCCCACCCGCGCCAGGGTCGACGATCCGAATGATCGGTGCAGGATTAGTGAAGGACTCCTTCAAAATAATTTTGATGGTAATCAATAACGATATCACAACACTTGTCCTGACGATACCACAGCGCCTGCTGATCAGTGCATCCATCGAATCGACATATTATGCACAGACGTTCTTTCGCCCGATAAATCCTGCTAATCTGTCAGGAAAACCCGGCTCGGAAAGCCTGGAGGGTCTATGCCAGTTCGCAATGTTCTTGTTGTTGATGATTCCAAGTCCGCACGTTTGATGCTGCGTAAAATGTTACTGGGGTTTGGCCTGACGGTGGATACCGCAGAATCCGCCGAGGAGGCGCTGAGTCATTTGCATGACCAGCAGCCGGATGCGATTTTTATGGATCACACCATGCCGGGTATGGATGGGATCGCTGCGCTGCGGCAGATTAAAAAGGATCCGTCGACGGCGGCCATCCCGGTCGCCATGTACACGTCCAGGGATGAGTCGACCTATCGCGAGGAAGCTCGCCAGGCGGGCGCCATTGATGTGCTGATTAAACCGGCGGTTCCAGATATTCTGGGTGTGGTGCTGGAACGGATGCATCAAGCGGTCGATGCGGCACCAACGCTGGCTAGCGCTTCCGGGCCTGCTACAATTCCAGCAGTCGCTGAGAGCGTGGACATGGCCCGGATTGAGAAGTTTGTTGTCGATAAAACCGAGTCGGTGTTCTACAACGCCATCGAATCGCAGGTATTGCCACTGATTAATGATGTCGTCTCCAAGTTGAAACAGGACATCAAAACCAGCCAGGCAGACGCCTGTCGCCAAACGGCCCTGCAGGTGTGCGAGGAACGACTGGCAGAGTGGCGTCCCCCGGAATGCGAGGCGCTGTTAACCGACGATATTGTGCGCACACAAGTGTCTGCGCTGCTGGAAGAACGTTTGCCGGCTTTCCATTGCGACGTGCAGGAAGGCCTGCAAAAGGCGCAGGAAGGTCTGCAAAACATGGTGCAGGATGTCGCGACGCAGATCTGCCAGAGCCAGTTGCACGAATTGTCCGAGCGGTTGGTGCGGCAATTAAGTACGCGGTTTGCTGAAGCCGTGCGCAAAGCCGCTGCTGCTGCCCGTGACGCTGCGGTAGACGCCGCTCGCGAAGCAGCGGTCAGCGCCGCTCAGGAGGCGATGGCGCAACAACAGTTCGCCAGTCGCGCCATGGCTGAAGAAGAACGTGCAGCCATGGCGGAAACCCCGCACTGGTGGCTGGATGCCCAGCGTAGGTTGATGCGTCGGGTTTATATCGCAGCGGTTGTTGCGGCGGCAGCAGGCGTTGGCGCAGCGGTGCTGGTCTACAGCGGGCTACGGTGAGTCTCGCCGGAATCGGACAGCTATTCACTATAACAACGGGTTTTCGATATGACTCAGATGGTGATTTATTTAATGGCAGGGCTGGCGGTCGGCTTGGTGATCGGCGGCCTGATGATCTATCTGCTGCCTTACCGGACCTTGCGCGGCGAAAACGCCCGGACGGTGGCGGAACTGACCGAGTTTCAGGCCCGCTGCAACGAGTTGCAAAGTACGCTGCTTGAAGAGCAGTCAAAAGGCTATCAGGGACGCCAGACAATGTTGCTGCGGCAGAAACGGCTGGAAAGCGATCTGGCCGAAGCCAGCGAGCGAATGGCCGAGATGGATCGGCAACACGCCGATTTTAAGCAACGGGGTGAGCAGCAGTTGCAGACCCATCGGCAGGAAGCCGTGGAACTGCATGAAAAAATTGATCGTCTGGAGCAGGAGCAAGCGGAACTACAGGATCGCCTGGCGCAGAAGGAAGTCGCCGCGCGTGAGGAGCGGCAAAGCCTGTCCCTGCTGAACAGCCAACTGGATGATGAGGTGAAGACGCTGCGCCGGGATAGGGAGCAGTTGAGCACCCGGCTGGAACAACAGCAGGACACCTGGGAACAGGAACGGCTGTCCCTGCAAATTCAGATGAATACGCTGGAAGACAACCTGTCGTTGCAGAAGGTCCAGGGTGGATCCGGCCTGTCCCCGGATACCGAGCGCATGATGGGGCAATGGCAGACGGAGTTAGCTGAATTGCGCAAGCAGCGCACCAACTGGGAGGAAGAACGGCAGGTCTTCCAGGAACAGTTCAAACGGTTGCAGGCCGAGCGTCGGTCGTTACGCACCCAAGTGGCGCAGGGTTCCGGGGAATCGGCGAATAGCGTTGGAGCCGACACGCTGGAGCTGCGTCAGCAACTGGATGAAGCCCAAAAGAAATATCAGACCTTGAAGGAGAAACTGGCGGCGCACGACCTTCAGGCCCAACAAAAGTACGGTGCGCTGGAAGCGGAAATCGAGCAGTTAATGGAGCGGTTGGTGCGCGAACCGTCACGCGGGGCGGACAGCCCGGGCGCTAACTACGGCTGAATCCGCCGCGAAGGAGACAACGATGCTGGCGAAGCTCAGGCGCTTTGGGCCACGGATCAACCTGATTCCCAACACCGCGATTCAATTTCTGGATTTCGGTTTCAATTTGCATGAAATCCGCTTGTCGCGGGCGTTTCTGACGGCAGTCGGTGCGGCAGGGCGTCCGATGTTGACGTCCCTGTATGCGGACGACGCCAGCGGCCAGTTCGCGACCCGCGACGGTCAATCGGTCAAGCCGGAACAGGTCTATTCCCTGAACGCGGCCAAGGCGGCCACCATTTTCGATCAGGTGTGGTTGCCTGTTCCCTTCTTGCGCGTTCGCGAGCGGCGGCCGGACGGTGATCATCGTTTCGACAATGGGCCGATCAATTGGGCGCGGGCGCGTTTGCTGGAATTGTCGGAGCCGGACACTGAAGGCCATACCCACCGGGTCACGCTGGCGTTCGACACTCAGTTGCTGCCCACCCGTGAAGGTCGTCCCTATCTCGCCCCCAGTCCGCAGGATATGCAGTCCGGCGAGGAATTCGCGCTGAGTGACGCCGAGGACGATACCGGGGCTTTCCTGGAGCAGGAGTGGGTGCAGGAATGGCTGCATCAGCAATTCCATGCTTACGAGCGGCGACGACGCGCCCCCCGGCGGGTGGATGAAGCGGAATTGCGCGCCAGTCCCGACGCTCAGGCGGCCTGGTTGACGGTGTTGACGGTGTTGCGGAAAGCGGTTGCGCCGCCGCGCCTGCGCTTTACCTTCGTCGATGACGGGCCGACCGCCCGGCTTAATCAACCGGTTGACGTTGATCTGGTGCTGGACATCGGCAACTCCCGCACTTGCGGAATGTTGATGGAGACCAGTGGCGATGCGCCGGTGGATATGAATGACAGCTATCGGCTGGAGTTACGCGATCTGAGCCACCCGGAGCAGGTCTACAACGACCCCTTTCCCAGCCGGATTGAATTTGCCCGCAGCGCGTTTGGCGACGAGAAGCTGTCCCGGCGCAGTGGCCGTAACAGCGCGTTTCTGTGGCCCACGGTCACGCGGGTTGGATTTGAGGCGCAAGCGCTGTCCTATTTCAGTCATGGCGCAGAGGGCAGCACTGGCCTGTCCACGCCGAAGCGTTATTTGTGGGATACCGAGCTGCGCCATCACGCCTGGCGATTCAATCCTGGCCCGGACAGCACGGGCGACAGTGGCCCGGTGACAACCGGTCCTTTTGTCGGGCATTTGCGCGAGGATGGCGAGGAACTGACGCCCGGTGATCCGCCTGCCGTAGCCGCACTGTTTTCACGCGGGTCGTTGATGAGCTTCTTCGTCGCCGAGGTGTTGCTGCAAGCGTTCGTTCAGGCTAATTCCCCGGCTCGCCGTTCCGAGCGGGTCTATTCCGAAGCGCCGCGCCGGTTGCGACGGGTGATTCTGACCCTGCCGACCGCGATGCCGTTGGCGGAACGGAAGCTGTTTACGCGCCGGGTGAATACGGCGGTTCGGCTGACCTGGCGGGCGCTGGGGTTGAATGAAGATCAAGCCCCGGAACCGTTTCTGCAATGGGACGAAGCGACCGGTACGCAGATTGTGTTTCTCTACAACGAGGTCAAGCACAATTTCCAGGGCGACGCCGCGCTGTTTTTCCAGGTGTTTGGGCGGGTGCGCGAAGGGTATGGCGAAACGCCTTGTTTGCGGCTGGCCAGCATTGACGTTGGCGGCGGCACCACTGATTTGATTATCACGACCTATCAACTCGAAGGCGGCACCGCGCTCCGGCCCACGCAGGAATTCCGCGAAGGGTTCAACATCGCGGGCGATGACGTGCTGTGCGGGCTGATTGAACGGAATGTATTGCCGACGCTGCTGGACGCGATTCGCCAGAGCGGCGCGGCGAATGCTGAAGAACTGTTGGCGCGGTTGCTCGGTGCCAATCGCGGTGATCAGGCCGAGCGCGAGCGAACCTTGCGCCGACAATTCGCCAGTCAGGTGGCGTTGCCGCTGGCGCTGGCCATGCTGCAACGGTATGAAAACGCTGATTTGACCACTGGCAATGAGGCGATCACGTTCAAACTGGCCGATGTGTACCCGCCCAATGCTGGCCCGCATGAGCAAGTCACGGCCTTTCTGGAAGATGCGGTGCGTATGGCCGGCGGTCAGGGCTTCAAGCTGGCGGACGTGGCGTTTTCAACGACCATGCTGGCGATTGACACCACGGTGCGCCGAATTATCGGCCAGGTGCTCAGTGACCTGTGCGAAGTGGCGCATCTGTACGATTGTGATTATTTGCTGATTTCGGGACGGCCTTGCCGGTTACCGGCGGTGCGGGCAGCGATTCTGGCAAAATTGCCGGTTCCACCGGACCGGATTGTCAGTCTGCACACCTATCGGGTGGGCGACTGGTACCCGTTCCGTTCCGTCAGTGGCCGGTTGACCGATCCAAAGACGACGGCAGCGGTAGGCGCAATGGTGTGCGCGTTGTCGGAAGGGCAGTTGTACAAGTTCAATCTGCGCAGTCGCGAGCTGGGCATGAAATCGACAGCCCGCTTTATCGGCGTCCTGCAACAGACCGGGCGGTTGAAGCCGGAGGATGTGCTGTTCGCCAATCTGGAACTGGAGGATCACAAGACCCGGCTGCCGGAAGCAACCTTTGATTTTTATGCGCCGGTCTTTCTCGGCTTCCGACAATTGAATGTTGAGCGCTGGCCGGCCTCGCCGCTGTACCGGGTCACGTTCGCCCATCCCCAGGATGCCCGTTCCAAATCTTTGCCGCTTAAAGTCACGCTGGAGCGATCTACCGACGAACAGGTCGATCTGGACTTCAAGGTGATTGCGGTAGCCGATGCGGATGGCAACCAGCAGCCGACCGGCGTCGTGCTGTTGAAATTGCAGACGCTCAAAGATGAATACGGCTACTGGCTGGATACCGGCATTTTCTCGATTTCAACTTGGCCCGGCGACGCCCCGCGCCGCTAATCCCCTCACCTTGAATTGTGAAACCGGTATGACTGACACGCCTCTCCATCCCTCCCTGCAACCGCAATTAATCGCTCATCGACGTCGCTCACGGCGGATGAGTCTGGCGATCTTTCTGACGATTGCGGGAGTCATGATCTTTGCCATGACCAGCGCGTTGCAGGGCAACACCTTGGGCGATCTGCTGCAGTTGGCGATGATTGGTGGCATCGCGCTGTTGATGGTGGTTTTGTGTGGGGGATTGATGTGGGGGCTGGATCATTTCACGATGCGGCGGTTGATGGACGAAAATCGCCGGTTGCAGGAACAAAATAGCCCAGGAGAGCACCCGCCGTGTTGACATTCCAGGCCGGTCAAAACTTTTCCCTGAGTCAGAAAACGCCCGGTATCCAGCGGGTTGATCTGGACCTGAGCTGGGAACCTGCGGAGGGTTCCTGGACGCTGGACGCCAGCGCTTTTGCGTTGACCGCTCAGGGTCAGGTGCGTAACGACGGGGATTTCGTGTTCTACAATCAGCCGGAATTGGCTGGCGGCGGCGTCCAATTGCAACAGGAAGGGCGGCGCTTCGCGATTACTCTGGCCGACTTGCCTGCTGACATTGCCCGCGTCGCCATTGCCGTGACCCTGGATGCAGAAAGCGGTCAGACGTTCGCTGCTCTGCGCCGCGTCCGCTTGGAATTGCGCGATGGCGATAACCAGACCGGCATTGCCAGTTTCACCCTGGACACGGCGGGGATGACCGAAGCTGCCATTATTCTCGGCGAACTGTACCGGCACCGGTCAGAATGGAAGTTCCGGGCGGTCGGTCAGGGGTTTGTGGGTGGATTAGCGGCATTGGCGGGCAATTTTGGCGTTGATGTGAGCGATGAAGCTGAAACTGAACCTCCGGCAGCGCCACTGGCCGCGCCTGAACCTCCACCGACGCCTGCGCCCGCGCCACCTGCCGCGCCTGTTTCGGAAACCGCTCGTACTGAATCGGCTCCACCGCCGCCCGCGCCTGTCCCGGAACCCTTGTCGGCTGGCCCCGTCGCTTCTACCGATCAACTCAGCGCCTTGTGTCGTGAACTGGAACAGGTCAGCAATGATTTCCTGGGCTGGCTGGATGCGTATCCCGACCGGGTAGGACAGGAGAAAGCCGGTCTGACCAAGGAGTTTCGCCGCCTGACCGTGCAAGCCCGGCGTTTGCATCAGGCGGTGCAACGCCCGATGTGCGCGGGCGTTTTCGGTCCCAGCCAGTCCGGCAAGTCCTATCTGATTTCGGCGCTGGCACGTAAAGGCAACGCGCCGCTGCTGGCGGATTTCGCCGGTCAGGAAATTGATTTCATTCGCGACATCAATCCCGAAGGCGGGCGCGAATCGACGGGCCTGGTGACACGCTTTACCCTGCAAACCACGCCCGGAGCGACCCCGGCTGCTCCTGTGCAAATGCGACTGCTGACGCAGACTGATCTGGTCAAAATGCTCGGCAACACCTATTACTCGGACTGCGACCATAGCGATGACGAGCCACTCACGCAGAGTCAGGTGAATGAACTGCTGGCCAGTCTGACCCCAATGGCGCAGGCGACGGCGGTTGACCCGCTGACTACTGAAGATGTGTTTGACCTGCAAGCCTATTTTGAGCGGTATTTCAAAGGTCAGGAGCGGGTGCGGTTGTTGCGGCATGGCTATTGGGAACAGGCCGCGCAACTGGCCCCCCGGTTGCGGATTGCGGAACGCGCCAAACTGTTCAGCATCATCTGGGGCGAGGTGGACGCCTTCAGCCAACTGTATGTGCGCCTGTATAACGGTTTGCAGGGTCTCAATTTCGCCACTGACGCCCAGGCCGGACTGGAAGCGCTGATTCCCCGTGAGCAGAGCATTATCGATGTGCAAACTCTCAAAGGTTTGGGAACCGGCGGCGGCGGGACGTTGACGTTGATCGGGACCAATGGCGCTCGGGTGACGTTGCCGCGCAGTGAAGTGACCGCGTTGATTGCCGAATTGCGCATCGTCATCAGCGAACAGCCCTGGGATTTTTTCCAGCATACCGACCTGCTCGACTTCCCCGGTGCGCGTTCCCGTGAACAGATCAAGGATCTGCCCAATTTCCTGCAAGGTCAGGACGCGCTGCAAGGCTTGTTCCTGCGCGGCAAGGTCGCTTACCTGTTTGAGCGGTATTGCGCCGAACAGGAATTGACCAGCATGTTGTTGTGCATCGGTCCCAGCAATCAGGAGGTCAAGACCCTGCCGGAGATGGTGTACGACTGGATCGCCAGTACCCACGGCGCAACGCCGGAACTGCGCTCCCAACAGCCGACCGCACTGTTTTTGGTGCTGACCAAGTTCGACATGGAGTTCGAGGAGAAGGCCGGCGAGAAATCCCCGGAAGGCCGCTGGACCACTCGTCTGGATAGTTCGCTGATCAACTTCTTTGGCAAGCAGCATGAATGGCCGCGCCAGTGGGATACGCAAGGTGTGTTTCGCAACAGTTACTGGTTGCGCAATCCCAATTTCAAAGCCAAGCACATTTTCGACTACGAAGACAATCGGGAAATCGGCGTTCGGCCCGGCGAAAAGGGGCGGATCGAGATGTTCCGCGCTGCCTTCCTCCGCGATCAACACGCTAACAGCCATTTCCGCAATCCGGTGGAGGCTTGGGAAGCGGGTTTCACCCTGAACGACGGCGGCATCACCTATCTGGCGCAGAACCTGCGGCCCTTGTGCAATCCCGAACTCAAGCGGCGGCAACTGACCGGACAGACGGCGCAGTTGCGGGCGCAGATGACCGAGCGCATCGACCACTACCATGTCAGCGACAACCCGGAGCTGGAGTTGGAGAAGCGTTTGGAAACGGCGCGACTGGTGGCGGCCAGTCTGATCGATTGTGCCGGGGAACAACGGTTCGGTGAACTGTTGCGGGCCTTGCAGACCGATAGCGATGATCTGGAAGGGATTTATTACCGGATTGAAACCCGGGTGCCGGATGAAAAAGAGGCCGTTAGCGCGCCCACTATCGGGGCGGCGGTGGATACCCGGAAGATGAAAGCGCTGCTGGGGCTGGTCGCGTCTGTAGGAGCCGGGGAGGAGATGCGCAAGGATGATGCGGCGTTGTTCGCCAGCGAGGCGCTGACCGAGTGGATGCGGGATTTGCAGGATCTGAGCGGCGATGCGTCGCGCTGTGATTACTACCGGGTCCCGGCGGCGCTGATGGCGGAATTTGTCAAGGAACTGATTAGCGGTGTGCAACGGTTAAAGCTGGAAGAGCGCATTGTGGCGCAGACTCGGCAAGCGATTGGCTTCCGCATGAAATTTGAGCAAATTGTGGCGCTACCCGCCAAATTGACGGCCAACCTGTTGAATGGCTACGTTGATTTCCTGGGCTATGACGCGCAGGCGCTGGAGAAACGGCCGCAGTTAGCGCTGGAGAGCGGCCCTCGACCAGTGTTTCCGCCCCGGCCTACGCCACGCGGCGGCCCGCAGTTAAGCGAACAGCAGTCCACCTACGATCAGGATTACTACACCGACTGGATTCGCGCTTATCTGGATCTGGTCGAGCGCAATGCCCGGTTCCATGACGGCGCGGAGGTCGATTTGGCGGCGAACCGGCGACTGGGCGAGTTGTTGGGACGGTTGCGGGCGGTGGGTTGAGGTCATGCAATGTTTCTGATCAAATACTTTTAGATATATATAAATAAATTTTTATTCCTTTTTTATGGGTTGATTCTCCTTTAGACTGTCGTAAAACCTAGTGAATAACTCAGGAATTGAGGTCTATTCATTAGCCAGTCATTGATTTGACTTCACCGTGACAGGAATCGACCCGATGCAAGCCAGCGACAAATACACTGTGGAAACGATCACGGAAATCCATACTTGGGCGTCCAATCTGTTTTCCTTCAAAACTACCCGCAGCCAGTCCTACCGGTTCATCGCCGGTCAGTTTGCCCGGTTGGGCGTTGAGAGCGACAACGGTGAGCTGGTCTGGCGGGCTTATTCAATCTGTTCTGCGCCCTACGACGAGTTCCTGGAGTTCTACTCCATCGTCGTTCCCGATGGCGCGTTCACCTCGCGGCTGGCCCAACTGAAAATCGGCGACCAGGTGCTGGTAGAAAAGAAGAACTACGGGTATCTGACCACCGACCGCTTTGAGTGCGGCAAGGATCTCTGGTTGCTGTCCACCGGCACCGGGCTGGCCCCGTTCCTATCCATCCTGCAAGAGTTTGATACCTGGGAAAAATATGAAAACATCGTACTGGTGCATAGCGTTCGCTATCGGCATGAACTGGCTTATCAGGAGTTCATCGACGCCTTCAAGGAAAACGAGTTGTTTGCCGAATATGCTCACAAGCTACAGTATGTGCCGGTAGTGACCCGTGAGCAGGTCGAGCGGTCGATGCTTAATGACCGCATTACCAACCTGCTGACGAATGGCGAACTGGAAGCGCGTGTCGGGTTACCGATTAACCGGGAACGGTCGCGGGTGATGATTTGCGGCAACCCCGACATGGTGCAGGAAACCCGACAGATTTTGACCGACCGGGGATTAACGGTCAGTTTGCGGGGTAAACCGGGGAATCTGGCGGTGGAAAATTATTGGTAAGCACTGGATAAAAAAATCCCCCTTCTCAGAGGGGATAAGGTGCAGTCGCTATTCGACGACCTGCCCGGCCCATTCACGGGTTTTGAACCAGTAGTCGTGGCGTTCCTTCAGCCAGCCATCCTGCTGGCGCAGCAGAATCCAGTTATTGAAGAAATTCAGCGCGTCGGGATCGCCTTTACGCAGCGCAAACCCTTCTGCGCCCTGGACGAACGGCTCTGCAATCGGCAGGAACAGCTTGTCGGGATGCTTTAGCGCCTCAAAAGCCGGGGTCGGCGTACTGGTGACAAAGGCGTGGGCCTTGCCGTTCAGCACCTCTTGAAGGGCCAGCGCATCCTCATCAAATTGCCGGAGCGTGGCCTTGGGCATCAGCCGTTTCGCGGCGGTCGCCGGGGTTGCGCCACGCCGCACCGTGAGCACTACCTCGGGTTTATTGAAATCCTCCAGAGCCTTGAAACCGGCGGCGACTTCTTGGTGGGCGACCAGATGCGTACCGGAATTGGCGTAGGGCAGGGTGAAATTGACGGTCAGATTGCGTTCTGGGGTGATGGACATGCCGCCGACAATGATGTCGAACTTGCCGGTCAACAGCGCCGGAATGATGCCATCCCAGGCCGTTGGCACGAATTCGACCTTGACGCCCATGTCCTTGGCCAGTTGCGTAGCAACGTCGATTTCATAGCCGACCAACTGGCCGTCTTTATCGCGCATCGCCCAGGGGATGAACGTGGACATGCCCACCTTGATCGCGCCACGCTTCTTAATCATTTCCAGTACGCTGCCTGCCGCCAAATTCTGATTGACTTTCTGAGCGTTCGCCAGAGACGGCAATCCGAGCGCGAACGCCAGCAGGAGGAGGGGAAAAATTGAGAAAAATCGGTTTTTCATCGGGATTCTCCGCGAGGGACCCCGGCCTTCAGACCGGGGAGGGATAACGGACAGCGCGGCAGTCCCCCAGCGGGAACTGTTTAAGCGCCGCGTTTGTGGGTAATATCTCCCATAACAGATTGCAATAACCAAGCGATCTATCGAAACCAACAAAAGCCGCCGGGCTGGCGGTGTTAGCTTGTGGAGAGACGGTAAATCCTGTTTCTGCGAAAGTGGACATAGGTAGGACTCTAAAGTAGGAAAGCCTGATTGTGAAGTCAGGAATCCCCGTTCTTTAGGGCGGGGAGGATGTCAAACCGATAGCGTATCCCGCAAAACGCCTGCCAGGTTGCGGGCGTGGCGCTCGACCTGCCCCGCGTCGGAACCTTCCACCATGACGCGCACTACCGGTTCAGTGCCGGAAGAACGCAGCAGCACCCGCCCGTAATCGCCCAACTGGCTTTCCACTTCCCGAACGGCTTCCTGAATGGGCGGCAAATTCACATCGACTTTACCGCTGACCGATACGTTAATCAGCACCTGCGGATATTTGGTCATGCCAGCCTTGAGGTCGTGCAGGCTCTTTCCCGAGTGCAGCATCGCCGCCAATACCTGCAGCGCGGAGACAATGCCATCGCCGGTTGTGGTGCGATCCAGACAGATAATATGGCCGGAATTTTCACCGCCCAGCATCAGATGCTCAGCCAGCATCCGCTCCAGCACATAGCGGTCGCCCACCTTGACCCGGTGCAGGTCCAGACCCAGCGCTCGCAACCCTATTTCTAACCCCAGGTTAGTCATCAAGGTTCCGACGACCGCGTTAAAACGACTGCCGGTGCGCAACCGGTCACGGGCGATAATGAATAAAAGATCGTCGCCGTCCAGAATTTCACCGCGGTGATCGACCATGATAACCCGGTCGCCATCGCCATCGAGGGCGATGCCAAGATCGGCGTTTTGCGCCTTGACCGTTTCCTGCAACAAGCCTGGTTTGGTCGCGCCACAGTCGAGGTTGATATTCAGACCGTCCGGAGTAACGCCAATGGCAATAACGTTTGCGCCTAGTTCAGTGAATACACTGGGCGCAATGTGATAAGTCGCGCCATGGGCGCAGTCCACCACGATTTTCAAACCGGCCAGACTGGTATTGATCGGGATGGTGCTTTTACAGAATTCGATGTAACGGCCAGCCGCGTCCACAATGCGCTCGGCCTTGCCCAGAGCATCCGGTTCCACCGTCTCCAGTGGGCGATCCAGCAGTTCCTCAATGCGCTCTTCCACTTCATCAGGCAGTTTCTGGCCGTCGCGGGAGAAGAATTTGATGCCGTTATCGTAATAGGGATTGTGCGAGGCGCTGACTACAATGCCGGCGCAGGCGTGCAGGGTGCGGGTCAAATAGGCGATGCCGGGCGTTGGCATGGGTCCCAGCAGGGCGATGTTCAGTCCGGCGGCGGACAGCCCAGCTTCCAGCGCTGATTCGAACATGTAGCCGGAAATGCGGGTGTCCTTGCCAACCACGACCTTGTTGAAGCCCTGGGTCTGCAAGGCCCGACCCACCGCCCAGCCCAGTTTCAGTACAAATTCGGCGGTAATCGGATATTCGCCCACCCGCCCACGAATGCCGTCCGTACCGAAATAACGTTTGTCCATCGCCCTGCTCCCCTGACTCAATATGGTCGGCGATTATAGCGATGAGGAGAAGCGGCGCATACCTTCATATCCACCCCACTCCAAGACCGGCCAGACCACTTTCCGTTGCGTAAATCATAGTCTTTTATTCTATGACTCACTTCTTGCTTCATCGAGGTTGCCTAAGTGTACGGCTTGGTTTTCGCCACTCAAATTCTCCACAGGTGGGGAACTTTACGCTGATGAGGCGACCGCATGTTCCCCCAGGTCTCACGCCCTCTCGGCAAGCGTTACTTCCCGCCCAACTGGCGGTAGGTTCCTGAGAACAGTGGATATTCTAGTATAAAAATCATTAAAGCCAACAGTTTTTTCAGTAGCTGTCAGCCCCTTGACCCTTTGGGGAGTCTAGGGAGCGCGACTTGATGATGCATGAATCCACGCCAATCTCACCCGCCCTGGAAGAACCGTCCGGGGCGAAAACGGCGGCTTACCAGGATTTCGACTCCCTCTGGAAGGAAGCGATCAGCGCCTATTTCCAGCCGTTCATGCATCTGTTCTTTCCCCAAGTGAGTAACGAGATTGACTGGAGACTGGCCCGAAGACCTGTTTAAGGCAGTAGCCTGAGTGGTTATTGGCAATCGATATTTTTTAGTGGATTTCCCACAAAACACAGTTTTGATGATTTGCATACCGTACAATTTCAGCTATACAGAATGCATCAAAGTTCACCTGAGTGTCTGGAGTTGTTCATGCCCATGATCAATGCTCTGCTATTCCGGCGCGGAGGCACTGGATCGACTGGTTTGTTACGGGCATCGCTGGCTGGCGGGACTCATGCTGTTTGAACGATTTCCCGCGTTATCGCTTTTCCCGATGATCGCCGGATTTCCGGATTCCCCTCCTTGGCTAAGGAGGGGTGGCGCGAAGCGACGGGGTGGTTCGGGAGGTCCGCTGATCCGCCGGCATGGCGATAACGACGGAGGCGCGCAAGTCTTAGGCAACTCGCAAAAAATATTCTCCACAACACTTGGTTCTTACCCTATGGCCCCCTACGAAGTAGGGGGGTGTCCGAAGGACGGGGGTATGTGGAGGATATTTATTGCACTGTACACAGGATGAATGAACTTCTGGCCACAATGACCTTTTGCCAGCCTTTTCTCGAAAACAACCAGTGTCGTCAACTTTATAACTCAATAACTACGAGGATCAGGGAATCATCATGTGCGAGAGATGGATGAAACGGCGCTTGGCGGCAGCGGCATTGGCGCTGATCGGTGGGTTGGCGCTGGGGGGATGCGCCACCAGCGACCATTCAGGGACGGCAGCGCCCGGCAAGTTGCCGGTGGGCGCGAAGATTACCCTCGATGACCAGAGCCGCGGTCTGGGAAATGTTACCTGTGATTTTTACAAGGCCAGCGACGATCAGGGGCTTGAACAGTTCGAAATCCGCTGTGCGGGCTGGGAACGCTACACCGGTCTGGTCTGGCGCGGTGATCGGTCATCTTCCGCAGCGGACTGGGAAAAAACTTTCCTCGAAACCAGCGACTTGGTGAAAACCGTCCAGGAAGAGGCGCAATGCGCCAATGCGGAATCGACCCGCATTTTGAACGATCAGCCGGCCTGGTTGCGGCGCTGTGCCAGCCTGAACGGCGGCTTTCCCTATCTGTTGCTGGCCTCGGGCGTCGGCAATCGGATCTTTGTCCTGTGGGGACCCGCGCACCTGGCACCCCTGTATGAAGGGTTTATCCTGACTACACTGCGGGGAACCGAGCAAGAGCAGGAGCCGGGCAGCCGGTCACAATTGATCGCTCTGGCTGAACAGTCCATTGTTTCCGATGGCCGTCAGATCGGCCTCGAAGATATTGGGCAATTTGCTGCCCTGGATGAATTGGGTGGACTCTATAATTCGGCCAAGCACCATCGGCGTGCCCTGGACATTGCCCAGCGCGCCCTGGAAATCCATGAGCGGATTAAAGGGGTTAACGATCCCGGCGGCGGTTACCTGGTCAGCCGGATTGGCCGTGAATTCAGCCGCCTGCAACCTGGCGCGGCGGAATCGATGTTCCAGCGCGCCGAAGCCATGGTTAAGGCGTCGCCCGATGCGGCCGACTGGCCGGAACTGTTGGTGTATCGCGCCTGGCATGAACTGACCTGGGGCCATCCCACCCAGGCTGAACAATACGCCCGCCAGTCCTGGGAGGCGATTCAGGAAGCGTCAGGTCAGGCGCCCAACCGGGTGGCACATTCCCTGATTGGCCTGGGTGATGTTTATGTCGCGCTGGATCGGCTGGATGAGGCTGACGCCGCCTATATCCAGGCGCTGAAAATCTTTGAAACGGTACGCGGCGGCGACTATCACTGGATCGGTGAAACCCAGCAACGCCTGGCGGAAGTGGATCGTCGCCGCCGGTCCTTCGACACCGCCCGGGCGCATATCCAGGCCGCCATCGAGGTCAGACGCGGACTGTTTGGTGAGGGTCGGGTGCTGGCCGAAGCGTTGATGATTCAGGCCAATATCGAGCGCGACGCCGGCCAGCCCCAGCGCGCCCTGGAACTCTGGCGCGAAACCCGCGATATGTTGCTCAATGATCGAGCCACACTGTCAGAATTACGGACCGATGATCTGGAAGGCTACCTGGAACTGCTGTTCCAACAAGCTGGAGCAGCCGGCAACCGGGCCTTGCTGGATGAAGCGTTCACCGTAGCGCAACTGGGGCAAAGTCCGGCAGTAGGTCGGGCGGTGACCCAGGCCGCCGCTCGTCTGGCCGAAAATGATCCCGCCGTCCGCGACGCCGCCCGCGCCTTGCAGGATGCGCTGAAATCTCGTCAGGACGCCCAGTACGAATTGGGGATCGAACAAAGCAAACCGGCGAATGTGCGCAATGCGGAACGGGAGGAGGCGCTGAAAAGTAAATTGCGCACCGCCGCCGAGAACTACCAGCGCCAGGAACAGCAGTTACAGGTCCAGTTTCCGCGTTACGGTCAACTGGTAACACCCAGTCCCCTGAATGTTGCGGAAACGGCCAAGCTTCTGCTGCGGGATGAAGCCCTGGTGCGGGTATTGCCGGGTGCGCGGGAAACCTGGGTGTTTCTGGTCAAGGCGGATGGAACCGTACATGGTGCACTGGCAAAACGGTCGGCGCGGGAATTAGCGATGCAGGTGGAGCAATTGCGGGCCGGGGTGGACGTCAGCGGCGGCGTAATCCCGGATTTTGATCTGGCGCTGGCCCATGACCTATACCAGCAACTGCTGGGGCCGCTGGACGCCGAGTTGGCTGGCGTGAAACATCTGGTCGTGGTCCCCTCCGGGGTATTGCTCAGTTTGCCACCAACGCTATTGGTTCGACAGTCGGCTGCGCCGCGTGGCTATCAGCAGGCCGCCTGGCTGGTGCGCGATATGGCGCTCAGCGTGCTGCCGTCAGTCATTGCGTTGCAGCAGTTTCGCCAGATTGCCGGCTCCTCACGGGCGCGCTCGCCGTTTATCGGCTTTGGCGACCCGGTGTTTGCCGCCGCGCCAGCCGCCAATGCCGCCGCTACGCCCCAAGTCTGCGTCGTCGGTGCCGAGTCGCCGGGTCAACTGGCGTCGCTTCCGGAAACCGCTGGGGAGCTGCGCACTCTGGCGGGCACTCTGGGCGCACAACCCGGCCAGGATGTTGTACTGGGCCAACGGGCGACGGTTTCCGCGGTCCAGGCCAGCTCATTGCAGAACTATCGCATCATTGCCTTCGCCACTCATGCCTTGTTACCGGGCGAACTGGATTGCCTGACCGAACCGGCGCTGGCGTTGACGCCCTCCGGTTCGGGGACGGCTGGCGATAACGGTCTGCTTCGCGCCAGCGCTATCGCTAACTTGCGGCTGGATGCAGAATGGGTGTTGCTGTCCGCGTGCAATACCGCCGGCTCCGGGGGCGACCGCTTGCGCGGCGAGGGTCTGTCCGGGTTGGCGACCGCGTTTTTCTATGCTGGCACCCGGGCGCTGCTGGCGTCGCACTGGTATGTGGTTTCAGAACCGACGGTGTTTCTGACGACTCGTACTTTCGATGCGTACCGGAAATCGCCGCAACTCGGTCGGGCGGAAGCCTTGCGCCGGGCGCAACTGGCGCTGATGGAACAGCCAAACATGGCGCATCCGGTATTCTGGGCGGCGTTTACCTTGATTGGCGAAAATACGCCCCGGTGATTTCGACCGGGGTTGCTGGTGATTTGGGGACGAGATGATGAAAATCCGACAATATGAGGATCAGGCATTCTGGATCGGTGCAGTCATGCTGCTTTGGGCCAGTCTTGGCGGGTTGTTTCTGCCCATGGTGGCGCAGGCACAGAGCTTGAGTCCAGGGAGTATTGATTTTGGAATCGTTAATGTCGGCGCAACCAGTTCGTCGCAAGGCATCGCTCTGCAGAGCGGCTCTGATGAACTGACTTCGATGACGGTAGCGGCCAGCAGTGGTTTTTCCGCAACCAGTGGTTGCAGTTCGCCGCTTGCTGCCGGGACGTCCTGTGTGATTGATGTCAGTTTTTCGCCCACGACGACCGGGATACAAACCGGAACGCTAACGGTTCAGGTCGCCTGGAGCTGTGCGCCGAACATTTGCTCGGAGGCGTTGACCGTGAGCTTGAGTGGAACCGGATATACGCAGGTTTTGGCGGTTGATGACGCGGCTACGACGACCACCGGAACTCCGGTGACGATTCCGGCGCTGGCTAATGATCAGGGAGATGGACTGTCGATTAGCCGGGTGAGTTCTCCATCTGAAGGTTCGGCGACGATCAGTGGAAATTCCATTGTTTATACGCCCGCGGCCGGATTCGCTGGCACCGATAGCTTTACATACACCATCACCGATGGCGTCAGCGTCAGCTCGGCAGTGATCACGGTCACAGTGGAGCCGCCACTGCCGCCGACCGCCGCCGATGATGTTGCATCGACCGACGCTGGCGTCCCGGTAGGGGTTAACGTATTGGTGAATGATCGGGGAACCGACATCAAGCTGATTAGTGTTGATCAGCCGGCACAGGGTAGCGCGACGGTCAGCGGGGACATGGTGATTTATACCCCGGCTGCTGATTTTTCGGGAACTGATGCCTTTAGCTACACTATCGCTGATACTTTTAGTCGCACATCAAGCGCTATTGTCACGGTGACGGTTACGTCGCCGGAACTGAAAGCGGTCGATGACGCGGCAACGACGGACGCCGGTCAACCGGTGACGATCAACGTCTTAGCCAATGACGTTGGTAAAGACCTCGTGTTGACCGAGGTCGGAACCCCGGTGCATGGCGCGGTGACCATCAGCGGCGAGGCGGTTATCTATACGTCGGAAGTGGATTTTAGCGGAACGGACAGTTTCAGTTACACCATCCGGGATGCGTTCAATCGCACCGTCAGCGCCACGGTGACGGTGACGGTGAATTTGCCAGGGCTGAAAGCGGTGGATGACGCGGCATCCACTATTTCGGGGCAGGTGGTGGCGATCAACGTCCTGGCGAATGACACGGGAAGAAATATTGTATTCGCCGAGGTCGGGACGCCTGCTCATGGCGCAGTGGTCACCAATGGCGGGGCAATACTCTATCGATCGGTGCCGGATTTTGTCGGGACGGACAGTTTTAGCTACACCATCCGGGACGCACTGAATCGCACGGCTAATGCGGTGGTGACGGTGACCGTCACTCCGCCAGAGCTGAATGCGGCCAATGACACAGCGGCGACGGAATTGAATCAACCGGTAACGATTAACGTATTGGCCAATGACACGGGAATCGATTTGGCATTGACCGAAGTCGGGGTGCCGACACACGGGGCCGCCACAATCAGTGGCCGGACCGTGACCTACACGCCGGAAGCAGATTTTGAGGGGACGGACAGTTTTAGCTACACCATCCAGGATGCTTTCAATAAGACCGCCAGCGCGACCGTCACCGTCACCGTGGTGCCAGGGGTTGTCCAAGCGGTAGATGACGCCGCGACGACGCTCGCGGGACAGGTGGTCACAATCAACGTATTAGCGAATGACACGGGAAGGAGCCTTAGATTAACTTCATTAGGAACGCCAGCCCATGGCTCGGCAACGGTCAGTGGCGGGACCATAACGTATACGCCACAAACCGATTTCGCGGGAACAGACAGCTTCAATTACACCATTACCGATGCTTTTAGCCGCTCCGCCAGCGCCATAGTTACAGTGACAGTCACCCCGTTAGAACTGAAAGTCGTGAATGATGCCGCTACGACAACCGCTGGTCAGGCGGTGGCAATTAACGTCTTGGCGAATGATGTGGGAAAAGACCTGATTTTGACCACGGTAGGGACGCCAGGCCATGGAACCGCTACGGCCAGTGGCGGGACTGTCACTTATACCTCGGCGGCGGATTTCGCCGGGACCGACAGCTTTAGCTATACAATCAAGGATGCTTTTAACCGCACGGCTGCCGCTACGGTGACAGTGACTGTCACTTCGCCGGTGCTGAAGCCGGTTAATGACGCGGCGGCTGTGACGACCGGACAACCGGTGACCATCAACGTGTTGGCCAATGACAGCGGGACCGACCTGACGCTGACCGGGGTAGGGACCCCGAGCCATGGAACTGCATCGATCAGTGGTGGGACAGTGATCTACACGCCGGAAGCCGGATTTGCCGGGATCGACAGTTTTGGCTACACAGTCAAGGATGCGTTTGACCGCACGATGAGCGCCACAGTGACAGTCACGGTGGTGTCGGAACCCCTGAGCGTAGCGGATGATACGGCGGCGACGGAAGCGGGCCAATCGGTGGCGATCAACGTACTGGCCAATGACACGGGTCCCGATATGGTTCTAACGAGGGTGAGTACGCCAGCTCATGGAACCGCATCGATCAGTGGCGGGACCATCATTTACACGCCGGCATCGGATTTTGGCGGGACAGACAATTTCAGCTACACCATCCAGGATGCGTT
>JAUPTV010000268.1 GCA_030917925.1 Pseudomonadota bacterium | reverse complement strand
TTGAGGCCCGCAACGCAGGCCACCAGAATCGCCGTCTGCCCCACACGCGACACCGGGTAGGTCACGATGGTATCCGCGACCCCGCTCAGATTGGTAAATGACGGCGACAAAATCGTTGCATTATTGGCGCGGCCTATCACATAGGGAATGGTCGAGCGACTGTCAGCGCCAAACGGCTTGATCGACTGAATCCCCAGGCTGGTCTCACTCGTCACCGTCTGCACGGTGTGCATCTGACCGCCATCCAGAATCAACCGATCCAGCGGCCGCACGCCTTTCGTCAGGAATTGGCCGCTGGCCGCGTTGAAATTCAGGCCATTCACCTGCGGTACGCCATTATTGCCCGCGACCAGGAAAGCGCCGGGATTATTCGGGTAGCTATCCAGCGTGAGCGGCCCATCAATCATGTAGAAATTGACTTGGGTATTCGGGTAGGTTGGATTGCCGTTGGCGTCCGTGACCAACACACTGACCACTCGACTGTAGTTGCCATCCTGAATGGGAGTACCAGCGGCTGTACCAAATCGCGATTCACCAGCGAAGACCGCATTGACATAGGGACCAGTGAACATCATCGATGTAGCAGGACGGCTCTCGCCGACTACGGTAATTTTGAGGCTGGCGCTGACCGTCTGACTGGTATTCGGGTCCTGAGCGGTGGCGGTAATTATTACTTCACCCGGTGTAGTATTGGCGTTAAATAGTACTAAACCAGTGCCATCCGTCCCGCTCAATACGACTTGCCGCAAAGGATTATCTAAAGCATCTAACTGGAAGAGGCTGCCTACATCGATTGTGGTCGATTTGCTAACCGTAATTGAAGTTGGAAACAATCGACCATCCTGTTTAACAACTACTGTAATCGTACTGGCGTAGGGCAGCGCCGGGTTCGGTGCCAGGCCCGCCAGATTGACCGGCACACTGGTTTTGTCCGCACTGATCTCAACGGTAATCAGTGGCCGACCGGTAAAACCGCCGTCACTGCCTTCTGGACTCGTATACCAACCGGCAACCGCATTGCCCCCAGCGCCCACCATCAACAACAGGGTCAGCACGAATAATTCAGTCAGCCCTTTCAACCTGCTTATCAACAATCGCATGGCTTGCACTCCCCGCGATAAAACATGAACTTCAAAATTTCTAACGATCTGCCGTAGTTCCTTCTTTCAGGATCTGCGGCGTGACGAAAATCAGCAACTCGCGCTTGACCGTGCTATTGGTATTACCTTGGAACAGATAGCCCAGCAAAGGAATATCTCCTAGCAATGGCACTTTGTCAGTTCCTGTCCGCTTGTCCTGCTCAACTACGCCTCCCAACACGACGGTCTCGCCATTATTTACCAGCACCTGAGTTTCAAGACCGCGCTTATCGATTGAAGGTACTGACCCACCTGTCGCCTGTGGAACATTCGCGCCCACATCATCCTTAATTACTTTCAGATCCATTCGCACTCGGTCATCTGGCGTAATCTGCGGAGTCACTTCTAGTTTTAGAACTGCGTCCTTAAACATAGTGCTCACCTTACCGTTATCATCCACCTCGGAATACGGAATTTGCCGACCCTGCTCAATGGTGGCTTTCTTCAAATCCGCAGTGACAACCCGCGGATTGGACAATACCTCGCCCTTCCCTTCCTGTTGCAAAGCGGAAAGCTCCAAATCAACCAGATAATCTGCTCCCAAAATCGCCAAAGCGACCCGCGCCGGAGTCCCGCCCAGCGTGCCTTGTGCCGGAAACTGCACACCCAACCGATTGGCAAGTTCGGGAACTGCCACCGGAAACGGCTGGCCGGTTGCAGTCAGATTAGCCACTTCACTGCCCACCATAGTATCAGTCCCAGTCAAGCCGCCACTAAGATTACTCACAGTACTGCCGCTCTGTTTGACGCCACTCACCCCAAACCGTACCCCAATATCCTTAGCAAAATCATCGCTGGCGATCACCAATCGGGAATCAATCATCACCTGCTTAGCTGGCTTATCGAGTTGTGTAATCAAATTGCGAATTTCCACCATCTTGTCGGGTATGTCTTTGATAATCAAGGTATTCGTCGGTTCATAGGCTTCCACGGTACCGCGCTGCGACAGAATACTCTGCTGAGGTTCCTTTTCGCTTCCACCCTTCTTTTTCAACAACTCCAGTAGATCCTTGGCCTTGGCGTAATTAACCTGCATGATTTCAGTCCGCAGCGGCACCAGATCTTCCACCACTTTCCTGGACTCCAGATCCAGCTTCTCGCGGGCGGCAATTTCCTCAGTGGGCGCGATAAACACCACATTCCCATTCTGGCGCATCGCCAAACCCTTAGTCCGCATAATAATATCCAGCGCCTGATCCCACGGCACATTCTGCAACCGCAGCGTCAGATTCCCTTTCACCGTATCGCTGACCACAATATTCAGCCCGGTAAAATCCGCCAGAATCTGCAAAATCGCCCGCACCTCAATGTCCTGGAAATTCAGCGACAACAGATCGCCCTTATATTTCTTCTTCGACGGATCAAGCTGCGCCTCTTTCTCCTCCTCCTCCGTCGACTTCTGCGGCGGGCGCACCTCAATCACATATAAATCATTCGCCTGATACGCGAGATACTCAAACGGCGGACTCGGCTGAATGCTCAACCGCGCATTATTACCCTGATTCAGCGCCTCAATCGTCGTCACCGGCGTCGCAAAATCCGTCACGTCCAGCCGCCGTTGCTGACCCTTGGGCAACTTCGCCCCCTGAAAATCCGCCAAGACCCGATTCCCTTCCTGCCGCACATCCACCGTAATCCCCGGATTCGACAGCTTGACCGTAATAATGCCCTGCCCTGCTGGCCCGCGTTTAAAGCCCACATCACTCACATTACGCGGCGTCAACGACGCAGGCGCTTCACTCCGCTTCGGCGCAGAAGCCGCCACCGCCCCCGAAGGCGTCGGTGCCAGAGTCTTCTTCACCGAAGTCCCCGCCCCTTCCAGCGTCAACAACACCGAATCACCCTGCACCTGCACCTGATACGGCACCAACCGCGACAAATTCAGCGACGCCCGGGTCCGATCCGCGCCCTCCAACACACTCAGCTTATCCGCCACACCGACATTGATCGGCTGCTGCCGCGTGGTCAGCGCATTCCGTGTCCCCAGAAAATCCAGCACAATCCGCGCCGGCTCATTGATCGTAAAGCTGCTCGGCGGCCCCTCCGGACGCTCCGATAATCGAAACCGCAACTGCAACCGGTTCCCCGGCATCGGACTGATATCCACGGCCTGCAACACCGGCAGCGGCTTGATCTCCTGCGCCCATGCCGCCGTCCAGCCAGTCGCCAGGCACACCACGGCCCAGACCCAACCCAACGCCGCCCACCGCAGCCGACCGCCTTGACCTGCGTTTATGGCACTGTTCGTCATCACACTTCCCCCTCGATCATTGAGTCAGCGACAAGAACGCTTCCCGTTCCTGCCAGCGCCCGGGCCCATCCGCTACAATCTCTTTCAAATCAACGCGCTGTTCACTGATATTGATGATTTTACCGTGATTGTTGCCCAGGTAATTATTCTTCTGCACCCGATGCACCACCCCATCCGGCGCCAGGATCAGCACCCATAAATCAGCCATCCCGCTCACCCGCATCGTCCCCATCATCTTCAGCGAACCCAACGCATACTTTTCCAGTTCTTCCCGCACCCGGTTCGGATCAGGCCGCACCCCGGTATACCCCCCACCCGGCGTCATCGCCACATCCTGGGTCATCGTTAACTCCTCTTCCTGAGCAAACGGCGACACCATAAACGGATCTTTCTTCCCCTGTGCGGTATAGGCAAACGGCTCATAAGGCTTGATTTCCGGCGGCGGATCGGGCTTCTTGATCGGCGTCGTGCGCTTGGTCGTCTCCACAAAATTTTGCAAATCGCTCATAGTCCGATCAGCACAACCGGCCAGCAGCGCCAGCATCAACAACGGGGCCATGAAATAGCGAATGTTCATTTCTTAGCCGCCCCCGCGCCTTTTCTTGGAGTGGCCCTCGCCGGCGCACTGCCCTCATCCATATAGCGATAGGTTTGCAGCGTCGCCTGAATATCCACTGTCTCGTTCTTGACGCCGGCCGCCGGCTTGCCACTCTTGCTCGCCGCTGCACCCACCGCCGCCAACGTCACATTCTCCAGGGTCACGATCCGGGGCAGCGCCGCCACACCACTCACAAACGAGCCAAATTGATGATACGTCGCCTTCGCCCTAATCGTAATCGGCTTGGCCGCATAAAAATCCCGAGGCTGTTCGGCCTCCGGCTTGAATAATTCAAAGTCCAACCCGTTCTTCTTCCCAGTATTGGAGACATCATCCAGCAAATCCGGCATCTCCGTACCGGTCGGCAACTGCCGCAACATCGCATCCAAATCCGCCTCCATCTGCGCCAACTGCGCCCGGAACGCCTCCAGATTCGCCGCGACCCGCTGCTTCTGCACGAACTCCTCGCGCAGCTTCTGCTCCTCATTGGTCACCGTCTCCAACTGCACGAGTTGATCACTGGTGAAAAAATAATACCCGGCACCCAGCACCACCACGATGACCATCACCGCCAACACGAGTTTACCGGCCAGCGGCCAGTCGCCCGCTTCCTGCAGATTGATATCGTTCAGATTGATTTCCGACAGATTCATGTCTTCGCTCCCGCATCCTGATCCGGCTCCAGCTTCAGCGGAATGACCAGCTCAAACACTCGCGCCTGGATATTGTTCACTTCCCGGGTCTGAATAACCTGCAACACCGGCTCGCCAAACAACTTCGAGTTTTTCACATCGCGCATGAATTCGGAAATGATCAAATCGGAACGCGCCGTACCGTTCAGCCTGACCTGATTACCTGTCACATTGAAAGACGTCAGGAAAATATCCTCGGGCAGCAATCGAACCAGGTCATCCAGCATCCGCACCTTGCCCGGCCGGCTCACCTGCAATTTCTGAATCACGTTAATCCGCTCGACCAGCCGGTTCTTGGTCTTCTGCAACTCCGCCAGCTCCTCGGCGGCCTTCTTCAACCGGGCAATCTCACCGCGCAAATATTCATTGCGCTGCTGCTGAAACTCAATACGGCTGGCAATCTCGGTATGCGCCAGATACACCATCCCCACCGCCAGCAACGCGGCAACGACCAACATGGTGATCAGTTCATTTTGCCGCTGTGTGCGGCGCAACTCACGCCAGGGCAGTAAATTGATGCGCGTCATGCGTCGAAACTCCTCAGGGCCAGCCCGGCAGCAACCGCCAGCAATGGCGCATCGCGCATCAGGGCGCTACTGTTCACCCGTGTCGCGCTCCCCATGTTTTTAAAGGGATTCGCCACCATCGTCGTCATGCCCAACACATCCGCCACCACCCGATCCAGCCCCGGCAGCATCGCCCCACCGCCCACCAGCACCAGGTTATCGACCGTATAGTGACCGGCAACAAATATGTCGGAGGAAAAGAAAAATTGCAGAGCATGGCCAATCTGTTCCGCCAGCATCTGCTTGAAGGGATCCAGCACCATCTGGGCATAATCATCAGACACCTGGCCCAGGCGCTTGGCGCGCTCAGCCTGGTCTCGCGACAGGCTGTACGCATCGGCGATCCGCGAGGTCAGCAGATCGCAGCCAAAACTCTGCTCACGGCTGAAAATAATCTGATCGGCCTGCAACACATACAGATTGGAGATGACCGCACCGATATCAACCAGCGCCGTCAGACTATCGTGCGCCTTGCTCAGCGACAACCCGCCGCCCCCGTTCCCGCCGTCATGAGACAAACTGTCCATCACCAGCCGGAACATGTTTTCCAGGGCATAAGCTTCCACATCCACGACCGTCGGAGTCAGCCCCGCAGACTTGAGCGCCTCATCTCGCGTATCCACGTTCTCCTTGCGGGTCGCCACCAGCAGAATATCCTGCTGCTCGGCGCTGCTGGACGATCTCCCCTTCGCCTGGAAATCCAGATACACTTCCTCGACCGGATAGGGAATATATTGCGCCGCCTCAATCGCGATATTCGCTTCAATATCGCTTTCCTTGAATTCGACTGGCATCGGTACGATACGATTAATGACGCTGGAGGTGGGCACCGCCACCGCCGCCCGGCGCGTCCGGGTTCCGGCATTGCGACAAACCCGTTTGATAACCTCGCCGACCGCATCCGGATCTGCCGGATTGCGATCCTCCATCATCCCATCGCCCAGCGACTCCATCGCGAACGCCTCAACCCGAAACCGCGACCCGGAACGGCTCAATTCGACCACCTTGACCGCCGAGGGACTGATGTCAATACCCAGCATGGGTTCTTTTCGCTTGAACAAAGCCAAGATACGCTCCCTCCCCCCAGTTCAGAATGGACGAATCAAATTTACATGGTCATGTTGTGAATATAGCAAACCGCTGAACTTCCCACATCGGGAATTTTCACAAACGGCCTACCTCTTATTGTCTGAGCCTGCTGGAGCTTGCCCATGCCCTATCGCGACGCCCCCCAACTCCGCATCCTGCTGGCCCAGGAATGCGCCCGGCTGATGGCTGAAGAAGGTCTGACCGATTTTCGCGCCGCCAAGCGTAAAGCCGCGCAGAGACTGGCCGTCGCTGACCTGCGCCTGTTGCCGGACAATCAGGAAATCGAACAAGCCCTGCTCGATTATCAGCGACTGTTCCAGGCCGACCGTCAACCGCAACAGTTGCAAAAACTGCGCGAAGCCGCATTGGACGCCATGCGCTTTCTGGCTGACTTCCGGCCCCGGCTGGTCGGATCGGTCCTGAGTGGAACCGCCGGACCGAACACCACGATTCAACTGCATCTGTTCGCCGATACGCCCGAGGATGTCGCCCTGTTTCTGATGAACCGGCGCATCCCCTTTGAAAGCAGCGAACGCCGGCTGAAACCGGGTAACGGCGAACCGGTCAGCCTGCCGGTGTTTCGATTCAGCGCTGGCGATCACGACTTCGATCTCACCGTGTTTGCGCCACTGGCCGAACGGGAAGCGCCGCGCAGCCCGGTTGACGGCCGGCCCATGCGCCGGGCCGGACCCGCCGACCTGGAAGTCTTGCTGGCGGAATCTCGGCCCTGAGCGTCCCGAATCCCCTCCCTGGCCAGGGCGGGGAACCTGGTGGTTCGGCAAACAGTGCACAAACCATTTTCACGCCGCAGGATGCTGCGGATGGGTCTCGATAAAGTGCTTGAGCACCAGTTTGAGCTGCAAAACCTTTTGATCATGGCCCCGGTGGCGTGCATCCCCGATGTCGTCAAGAATAATTCGCTTGATCATCGGTACGCCCTCCTCCGTATGGATCAGGTAGCTGCCCAGCTCCAGGGCGGCAATCTCCGGCAAATGCTCGTGCTCGGCAATGGCCTCGATCTCTTCCTCAGTCAGGTCGCTTAATTCTACGCAATCTTCATAAGATAACATGGCGTATTCTCCTGAGTCGCTTACCAAAGTTTGTTGTCTTATTTTTGCAGGTGCGCCGATTGCGACGGCGAACCCGGTTCATCTTCAGATTGACAGGATAAGGTTAAACCCGGCAACCCGTCTATACAAGCGTAAATCGCAAGGTCTTTGACGAAAATTCACCGGACGCCGATTTCCCTTAATAACAGTCATGGTTTTTCCTTATTTACGATGGGGAACATTCCTCACTATCCTTCACTACCTTTGAGGGCAGAGGCAACATAATTACAAACAGCCCTTATGAGCGCGGGTAGCCGCGAAGAACACGGAAAATCGATAACCACCACAGGATCGAGGGTCGGTCTGCCACCGTCCGGCCAAAGCGCGGCGAGCGCGTGCTTCAACAACCAAGCACACTCGATAATCCCATAACCAGAATCTTCCGGTCTTCGCGGCTCACCCTGTTTTCCCGGCATGGATTCCCACTCCCCGGCGCGGTATCATGGACGTCATTCTTCACGACCGCGACTTGCCCAGACATGACTGCTGACCTTTCCGCCCCGTCCAGTGGCGACCCCGCTTCACCCTGCGTTGGGGTTTGTGTGATCAACCCGCAAACGCAACTGTGCGAAGGCTGTTTCCGTACCCTGGATGAAATCGCCGGGTGGTGGGACTACGCCCCGGACCAGAAGCAAGCGGTGCTGGCCGAACTGGATGACCGACTGACACGCATCCTGGATGGCGCATTTCTTTGACTGAAAGGCGATAGAACCTACCATGCCGCTGCCCCCGCCGGTCCCCCGCCGCTTGCTGCACCAACGCACCGTTCAATGCCAGGGCTATCAACGCGATGATGGTCTCTGGGATATTGAAGGCCGGATGACCGATATCAAGACCTATGCGTTTCCCAATGAAGATCGTGGCGGTGCCATTCATGCCGGGGAACCGCTGCACGATATGTGGATTCGCCTGACGGTTGACGATGATTTTCTCATTCACGACGCCGAAGCCCGCACTGACAGTTCGCCGTTTGGCCTGTGTCCCGAGATTACCGGGCGCTACCGGCAATTGATTGGCGTGCGCATTGGGCCGGGATGGTCGCTCAAGCTGCGGGAACTATTCAGCGGCGTCAACGGCTGTACGCACCTGACCGAATTATTGGGACCCATCGCTACCACCGTTTTCCAAACCGTCTACGGCCAACGCTACGATCAGGAAGATGCCAAACCGGCCAATGAACGAACCCCGCCGCCGGTCCTGAATACCTGCCATGCTCTGGCCAGCGACAGCCCGGTGGTGAAAAAGCGCTGGCCACAGGGCTATACCGGCAAAGACGCGCTGCCCACGCATCTGCTTGATGATTGCCTGACGTGAGCGAATTCAGCGCACCAGTTGATTGAGATCGAAAATCGGCAACAGAATTGCCAGTACGATCACCAGCACCACGCCGCCCATCACCAGAATCAGCATCGGTTCGAAAATCCCCAGCAGCGCCGCAATCAGCGTTTCCGTTTCGCGCTCCTGCTGCACCGCCGCCCGCTCCAGCATATTTTCCAACCGACCACTGGCCTCGCCGCTGGCAATGAGTTGAACGGTCATCGGCGGGAAATAACCGCTGTTGCTAATCGCCTTTTGCAGACTGGCCCCTTCCTTCACCCGCGCCGCTGCCTGTTCCACGGCTTCCCGCATCGGCAAATTGCTCATCACCTGGGCAGAAATCCGCAACGCTTCCAATACCGGAACGCCACTGGCCATGAGAATACTGAAGGTGCGGGCGAAGCGGGCGGTATTCGCGCCGCGTGTCAACCGGGCAATCAATGGCAATTTCAACAGCGCCTGATGCACCCGCCGTTTAAACCCGATCCGGCGCAGCGCATAAACCCAACTAACTGCGCCTGCCGCCAAAGCGCCCAGCACCAGCCAACCGTATTCGCGCAGAAAATCGCTGACTGCGATCAAACCCCGAGTCAACGCCGGCAATTGCTGATTCAGACTGCTGAACACCTGAACAACCTGGGGCACTACATAGGTCAACAGACCGGCCACGACCAGAATCGCCACCGTGGTCAACAACAGCGGATAGAACAGCGCCAGGCCAACTTTCTGGCGCATTTGCTGACGCGCCTCGGTGTAATCGGCCAACCGCTCAAAGACGATATCGAGATGCCCGGACTGTTCGCCAGCGGCCACTGTGGCCCGGTACAGTTCCGGGAATACCGTGGGAAAATCGCGCAAAGCGGTTGCCAGGGTATGCCCTTCCAGTACCCGGGCGCGCACCGCCAATAGCAAACCACTCAATCGGGTGCGTTCCGCCTGCCGGGCTACCGCGCCCAGCGCCTCTTCCAGCGGCAGGCCGGAGCCGACCAGAGTCGCCAGTTGGCGAGTGATGAGGGCTAAATCGGTGGCGCTAATGTGCGGGCGAAAGAATTGGCGGCTGCGGCTACGCTCCTGACTGGCGACTTCTTCGACGCCCAGCGGATTCATCCCGCGCTCGCGCAACAACTGGCGGGCCATGCGCGGGGTATCGGCCTCAATCAGGCCCTTGCACTGGCGACCGCGTTCATCCAGGGCGGCGTATTGGAAAGCGGGCATTAATCTTCTCGCGTGACCCGCACCAGTTCAGCCAGTGCGGTATCTCCGGCCAACACGCGCCGCCGGCCATCATCATTGATGCTCGGCGTCAACCGGCGGGCATGGCGCTCCAGATCCTGCTCGCCATGCCCTTCGTGAATCAGTGTCTGCATTGCGTCATCGACCACGACCAGCTCAAAAATGCCGGTGCGGCCCCGGTAGCCGGACTGATTGCAGCGCTCGCAACCTGCTGGCGCGTAAAGCGTTGGCGGCGTCGCCGGGTCTATCCGCAACACTGCACAATCCGCCAGCGCCGCCGGATAAGGCTGTTTGCAATGAGGACACAGCTTGCGCACCAGTCGCTGCGCCAGTACGCCAATCAGCGAGGAGGACAGCAGAAACGGCTCCACACCCATATCGCGCAACCGGGTCATCGCGCCCACCGCACTGTTGGTGTGCAGGGTCGATAACACCAGATGGCCAGTCAATGACGCCTGTACGGCAATTTCCGCCGTCTCCAGATCGCGAATTTCCCCCACCATCACCACATCCGGGTCCTGGCGCAGAATCGCCCGCAGTCCCCGAGCAAACGTCATCTCCACCTTGGTATTCACCTGCGTCTGGCTAACGCCATCCAGGTAATACTCGATGGGATCTTCCACGGTCATGATGTTGCGCTTGCGGTCATTCAATTGAATCAGACCCGCATAGAGTGTCGTCGTTTTCCCGGAACCGGTCGGTCCCGTGACCAGCAGAATGCCATGCGGTCGGTGAATCAACTTCAACAACCGCGCCTCGTCCTGCGGCTCCATGCCCAAATGCTGCAAATCCAGCCGGCCCTCACGCTTGTCCAGCAACCGCAATACCACTCGCTCGCCATGCCCGGTCGGTAGCGTGGATACCCGCACATCGACCGGTCGGCCCGCGACTTTCAGGGAAATCCTCCCATCCTGTGGCAAGCGCTTTTCCGCAATATCCAGATGCGCCATGACCTTGACCCGCGAAACCAGCAACGGCCCAATGGCGCGTGGCGGTTGCAACGCCTCACGCAACACCCCGTCCACCCGGAAGCGCACCAGTAGCCGACTTTCAAACGACTCAATGTGAATATCCGAGGCGTTTTCCTTGATTGCTTCGGTCAGCAGGGCGTTAATCAGGCGAATAATCGGCGCATCGTCGGCGCTTTCCAGCAAATCTTCCGGTTCGGGCAGACTCATCGCGACCTGATTGAGATCAATATCGTCGCCGAAGTCGTCCATCATCCGCTGCGCGCCGTCGCTGTCGCCCTCATAAGCATCCTGCAACAAGCGTTCAAACCGGTCAGCGGGCACGGTGACGGGCCGTAGCGGGGTGTTTAAATGGCGGCGCAATTCAGCCAGACTGCGAGCGCTGACACCGGGGCGGCAAGCAATACTAATCTCGCCCTCGCGTTCGTCCAGGACCAGCACGCCATGCCGCTTGGCGAAGGCGTAAGGTAATCGCCGAATCAGCAATGGCTCACTGGCGGCGATCAGTTCCGGCTCAACGCTCATCGATTATTGAATCCAAAATCCGTTGATTCCACCACCGGCGGCGGGGGCGGCGACGGTTCCGGCTTGAAAGGTGAGGACAGATCCAGAATAGTCCCCTGCGCCTTGACCTCCTCTTGCGGTTTCAAGAGCGGCGGCTTCACATCGGATAACAGATAATCCCCCCGCTCGCGGGCGGCGAACTGCTGGTCACGAATGTAGCTGTACTTGTCGTTGGTATGCAGTGTTCCCTGCGCCGCGTCGCGCAAAATCACCGGATGCAGAAACACCATCAGATTGCGCTTGAGTTTGGTAGTGTCGCGGTAGCGGAATAGATTGCCCAGCAGCGGCACATCGCCCAGCAACGGCACTTTCTTCGAACTCTCGGTTAATTGATCGTCAATCAGTCCGCCCAGCACCAGAATTTGCCCATCCTCCACCATCACAATGGTTTTAATCGAACGCTTGTTAGTGGTCGGCCCCTGCGTTGCGGTATTCGCCGAGGGTGCCAGACTGGACACTTCCTGCTCAATCTCCAGTTTGACCGCATTGCCCTCATTGATTTGCGGCTTGACCTTGAGCTTGATGCCCACGTCATCGCGCTGGATGGTCTGGAACGGATTGCTGAAGGTATTGGTGTTGGTATTGGAGCCGGAGGTGTTGCCGGACGTATAACTGCCGGTCACAAACGGCACGTTCTGGCCGACCACGATTTCCGCCTCTTCGTTATCCATGGTCACGATGGTCGGCGTTGACAACACATTGGTATCGGCGTCCTTGGCCAGGGCGCTGATCAGCGCACCAAAGGGGTTAGCGCCGCCAAAATCGCCGACGGCCATTTGCATCCCCTGCGGAATGGTCGCATTGGACAGCCCCGCCGCAGCGCCCAGTGCGCTGGTGTCGCTGTCACTGTTGGCCAGCGCCGCCAGCCCGAGGATATTGGATAATCCGGTCGCTTCGGTGCCCAGGTTGGTGAAGCCGATGAGGCTATTTCCGTAGGAGACCCATTGCACGCCCAGTTCTGCGGTTTTTTCCGCCGAAATCTCGGCAATGACCGCCTCTACCAGCACCTGAGCGCGGCGGACATCCAGTTGCGCAATCACTGAACGCAACGACCGAATGAGATCGGGCGGCGCGGTAATCACCAGCGCGTTGGTCGATTCATCGGCCTGAATATCGACCAGACTACCGCTGCTACTGCTACTGCCGCCAGGCGGCGCGCCGGGCTGACTGGGCATCGGCGCATTGCGCGCGATTTCGTTGCTCAAACTCTTGCTAACCCCCTGCAGAACCGCCTGCAAATCCTTGGCCTTGGCATAGCGCAGATAGACCACCTGGGTATTGCCGCCGGCATCGACCGGGGTATCCAGATGGGTAATCAGCGTGCGCAATCGCACCCGCGACGCCTTGTCGCCGCTCAGGAGAATGCTGTTGGTGCGCTCATCGGCGACCATCCGCGCCGGAGTGCCAACGCCCGCTGCCGGATCAGCCCGCCCCTTGCCCTGTTCCAGCGCCGTCAGCACCCGGACAATCTCGGTCGCCGAGGCGTGCCGCAGCGCCACAATTTCCACTTCCTCATTACTGGCCAGGTCGATGCGGCCAATGATGCTGGCGATGCGTTCAACATTCGCAGCGCTGTCGGAAATGATCAGGACATTGGTCGGAGTGTAGGCGGCCAGATGACCCTGTGGGGGAATCAGCGGGCGCAGGATCGGCACGATTTGCGCCGCCGACACGTTCTGCACCTGGATCACCCGCGTCACAATCTGGTCCGCTTCGACCCGACTCTGGGGATCGATAGTCGGCACATTTTCCTGCTTGGCCCCGGCGGCGGGAACGATTTTAATAGCCTTGTCGCCGGGCACTGCGGCAAAACCGTGGACCGCCAGCACCGCAAGGAACACTTCATAGAGTTCCTTCTCGTCCATCGGCTTGGAGGAAATGATCGTGACCCGGCCCTTGACCCTGGGATCAACAATGAAGTTTTTACCGGTCAGCACGGACATGCTTTCCACCAGGGCGTTGATGTCCGCGTCCTTCAAATTCAGCGTGACCGGAGCCGCCAGCGCGGGCAGCGCCAGCCATGACCCGAGCAGCAATGCCCAGGCCAGGCGGCACAGGGGTCGGCAGTGAACAGTCAACTGTTGATTAAGCCAGTGGATCATGAGCCATCCAGAGTAAAGGTGAGAGGAACCTCAGCGCCATTGCGTAATACACGCACGTCGATGCGGCTGGCGCTCATCAGTTCTTGCAGGATCGCCAGGCCCTGGGCGGGACTGTTCAGGCGCATACCGTTGATTTCGGTTAACACATCGCCGCCTGTTAAACCCAATTGCTGGAACAGTTGCCGGTCGCGGCCGGGCCGCAAGCGAAAGCCGACAAACTGGCCATTTTGTACATAGGGACTGGCGAAAGCGATATCTTCCAGCGCCTGCGGTCGATTTGCGACCTCACCCCGCAAGCGCCCGGCGATCACGCTGGCATTGATGACCTGCGGCTCACTGAACGTCGCCGGTTCGGGAGTCGGTTCCGGTGGGATTGAGGGGACTGGCGGCGCTGGAGCCAGTACCGGACGATTGGGATCATCGAGTTTTGGCAACTTGAGCGCTTCCTCGCGGCCACCACGCGAGACAATCACTTGGTCGCGCTCAATGCGCTCGAGGCGGGCGCTGCCTGGCAACGCTTCACCGATCCGGTAGCCACGCTCCAGGTTGTTGCCATCGGCAATCAGCGCCAGCGCCTGGTTACCGCCCCGTTCAGCGAAAAAAGTACCGACCAGTCGCAAATTCAGCGGCGTCGCGGGAATGACTGCCGGCGGCGGCGGCGCGGACCGTTTACCCTCCGCCTTGCCAAACAGATGCCAGGCGCTGATCGCGGCCACATCCGCTGACGGTCGGGGTGTAGCGCTACCCGGAATGACCGGTCCCGAAGGGGGGACCTGCCCGGTCAGCATCGGCGAATCTCCCGCCAGCATCGCTAGTGTTAATCCGGCCAGCGCGTAGGCCAGCGCGATCACCAGCAGGGCGTTGACAGCGATAACCGCCAGACGCAAGCCGGTTTCGACCGGGGGCAGCAACAACCGCAGGCGCTGTATCAAAGCCGGCCAGGGAGACAACGCAGGTAGTGTGAAATTCACCCGGATCAATTCAGATTGGAAATGTTGACAGTAATAGCATTCAGCATACCAAAAATCCGGCGCGGCCAACCCGGCTTTTTGCGAATTGCACCGTCAACCGCGACTGCGCGCCAGCGCCTGGGTAATGGCTGTGACTCCGGCAATGGCCGGTTTGGCGCGCACGCCAATCACCCGCCCCGACTGCGGCGGCCGCGGCAACTGAATATGCTGGGCCATCACGGCGCCCAACCGATCCAGCACCGGCAGGGGCATGGACACGCTGTGCCGCTCAGCCAGATCGACATGGATCAGCATCAACTCGGTGGTGGCGGCCAGGAAGCCTCGCTCGGCATGGTAAAGACGATGAAAATAGTGCAGGCGCTTGCTGTCAAACCCGAGCAACTGGGTAGTGATGCGCATGGGATCAGCCGCCACCAGCTCCCGTTGGTAATTGACGTGAGTTTCTACCACGAAAACCGAGCATTGCTGGCTCTCGCGATAATCCCGCCCCATCCCTAGATGGTCCATGAAAGCGTCGGTGGCCTGGTCGAACGCCAGCACATAGTAAGCCACGTTCATGTGGCCGTTATAATCAATCCACTCGGGCGGCACGACGCCGGTGTACAGGCACAGGGGGGATTCGATCCGCATATTTGAGAGTCGTCGCGTTTCGTAAAAACGCGGTACGCTACCCGCTTTTGCCACGTTGCGCAACGTTAAAACCTTGGAGAGGGGAAACCATGGCGATGGGACGAGTATTGATTGTCGCGGGTTCGGATTCCGGCGGCGGCGCGGGGATTCAGGCCGATTTGAAGACCGTGACGGCGCTAGGGGGTTACGCAGCAACGGCGATTACCGCGTTGACCGCACAGAATACGCTGGGGGTGTTCGGCATTGTTGGCGTCGAACCGGCGTTTATTGCCCAACAAATGCGGTTGGTGCTGGAGGATATTGGCGCGGACTGCATCAAGACCGGCATGTTGCACAACCCGGCGGTCATCGAAGCGGTGGCCGCGACGCTGGAGAGTTCGGCGGTAGGTATACCGCTCGTGGTCGATCCGGTGATGTACGCCAAGAGCGGCGACCGTCTGCTTGATCCGGCCGCCCAGGATACGTTGATTCAGCGCCTGTTGCCCCGCGCCGCCTTGATCACGCCGAACGTTCGTGAAGCGGAGGCGCTGAGTGGGCTAAGCATTCGGGAACCGGACGATCTGGCAACAGCCGCCCGGCAGTTGCTGGAACGGGGGCCGGCGGCGGTGCTGGTCAAGGGCGGGCATTTGGGAGGCGAAACTGTGACCGACTGGCTGGTTTGGCGGGACGGGGCCGAAGCGTTTACTGCGCCGCGCACGGCGAGCCGCAACACCCATGGCACCGGTTGCACACTGGCGTCGGCGATTGCGACCGGCCTGGCCCAGGGTATGGTGTTAAACGCAGCGGTCCGGCGAGCGCTGGCCTACGTCCAGGAGGCGATCCGCACCGCGCCCGGTTTAGGCCAGGGCTGTGGCCCGTTGAACCATGGGCATACAGTGCGACCCTGGTAGCCGCCTTCGACATTTTTGTCGAATACAACGGGATTTGTCGGCCGCCCACCTCGTCCGCAACCGCCAATGCCTCGCAATGGCGTCGAATCCGGGGTTGGCACGGCTTCTGCTCAACAGGTCTGGCGAAACCCCTAACTTCACTGACCTTGCGGAGAATCCCATGAACTTGACTCGCACCCTGCTGACCACCACCCTGTTAACCGGTTTGGCTGTCCCGGTGCTGGCTGATCATTCTGGAAATGGCCCGTATCAACCGGATGCGGACCGCATCGAAGCGGCGCTTTCCCCGGCAACGGGCGTCACCGGCTTTGGCAAAGCGGATTTTGCGATTCGGACGGCCTATACCCAGGGTTCCGTGACCGTGACGGGACATCACTTCCATCTGGATGTCGGGCAAAGCTACACCGCTGATCCCACCAGCACGGCACCCAGCGTGCTGACGGTCAACATTGACACCACGGGCGCTGATTACCTGTGCAGCCTGCCACTGGAAAGCATCGGCCAGAACATGGGCCGTGGCGAGGGCAGAAAAGGGGGAACAGGGGCAGCTACTTCGGCCTGGGTCGCCAAGTATGAACTCAGCGTCTTCAGCGTGGATGGCGCGACGGCCTACGCTCAATACAGCGGCGCGTACTGCACCACCACGACGGACCTATCGAACTGGGTGGTTCCGCAGGTAGCCGCCGGCGATGCCATCACCGTCACTGATGCTGCATCAACTCTCCTGTTCAGCGGCAGCTTCTGAGTCACTGGCCGGCGGCTCCATTCCCTTTCAAGCCATGTTTAGCCATTTTGTACCGCAGAACCCGCTCGCTGATGCCCAAGACCTCAGCGGCGCGGGTCTGCACCCCATCCGCCTGTTCCAGTGCCGAGCGCAACAGATCCCGCTCTACCGTATCCAGCCGCTCCTGCAACGGCCCGGAACCCGTTTCGATCCGGCGCACTTCCGGCGGCAAGTCCAGCGGACGTAGGAGGCTACCCCGCGCCAGGGTCAGGCTACGCTGAATCAAATGCTCCAACTCGCGGACATTGCCGGGCCAGGCGTATTTCATCAGCACATCGAGCGTTTCCGGGGCGAGTTGCACGGGGCGCCGGGCATAGCGTTCCACAAACAGCTTCACCAGCGCCGGAATATCCTCCCGGCGCTGGCGGAGCGGCGGAACCTCGATCTCAAACACGTTCAGGCGGAAAAACAAATCTTCCCGGAACCCTCCAGCTTCCACCATCCGCCGCAAATCGCGATTGGTGGCCGCGACCACCCGGGCGTCCACCGCGATGTCCTGCTCGCCGCCAACCCGGCTAATGCGTTTCTCCTGCAAGGCCCGCAGCAGCTTAGCTTGTAGAGGCGAGGGCAATTCGCCGACTTCATCAAGGAACAAAGTGCCACCCTGCGCCAGTTCAAACCGGCCCCGTCGTTGCCGTGCTGCACCGGTGAACGCACCACGCTCGTGGCCAAACAGTTCGCTTTCAAACAGCGTTTCCGGAATCGCGGCGCAGTTGACTTCCACGAACGGCGCAGCATGTTGGGGACTGAGCAGATGCAATAGCCGGGCAATCAGTTCCTTGCCCGTACCAGTTTCGCCGCGAATCAGCACACTCCAGGGGGTTTCGGCGACCCGGCGCACCAGCGAAAACACCTCGCGCATGGCCGGGCTGTCGCCGACCATCGCCAGCGGCAAGGCGGCTTCAGCAACTTGCTGACGCACTTCGGCAGCTTCTTCCACCACGGCCAGCGTCTGCTCCAGACTCTGAATTTTCTCCAGCAACCGGGCCAGATCAATCGGTTTTTCCAGAAAATCGTCAGCGCCCAGCTTCATCACCCGCACTGCCGTCTCCACCTCGCCGTAAGCGGTGATCATGATCGCCCGGACCAGGGGATTCAGCATTTTCATTTCCGCCAGCGCCTGATCGCCGGTCAACCCCGGCATCCGATGATCCAACAAGGCCAGTTGCACCGGTTCCCGGCGGAACAGCCGCACGGCTTCCAACCCATCCCCGGCGCTGAATACCCGGTAGCCGTGCTTTTCCAGAAAACCGTGTAGCAGTTCGCGTTGCAGGGGATCATCGTCGGCGATGAGAATATTCAAAGGGATGACTCCGGGGGTTGGGCAAGGCCGGGACGCGGCAGAAACACCTGCACGGCCAGTTCGCCGGAACGGGGCGAGGCGACCGTCAAGCGCCCGCCATGAGCGGCGAGGATGCGGCGGGAAATGGCCAGCCCGAGTCCCGCGCCGGTTGATTTGGTGGTAAACCACGGTTCCAGAATGCGCGGCGCATCTTCCGATGGTAAGGAAAAACCGGCGTTACTCAGTGTCAGTTCCAGCCCGCCTGCAACCGGGTTCAGGCCAATGTCCAGCCAACCGCCTTGGGTTTGCGCTTCCAGGGCGTTTCGCAGCAGATTGTCCACCACCTGCCGCAGCAAATCCGGGTCGCCGGGAATGCGCTCATCCAGAGCCAGCGTGTATTGAACCCGGATTTCAGCGGCCTGCAACGGTCCGGCATACAGGGTGAGTTGATCCGCGACCAGTGCGCCGAGCGCCACCGATTCCTGCCGGGGGCGATAGGGCCGGGCATAGTTGAGCAGGTCGGTCACGCTGCGATTGCTGCGTCCGACCGCCTCCAGCACCACCGCCACCAACCGCTGATGGTCGCTGCTCAATTCATCCGCTTCCATTTGCAAGCGTTGCAGACCCATCGCCATGGCGTTCAGGGGGTTGCGCAATTCGTGAGCAATAGCGGCGGCGGCCTGGCCCAATGCAGCTTCTTCGCGTTGCTGGGAAAGGCGCTGTTCATAAGCCCGCAACTGTTCCAAATGCGCCTGCTGATAGCGATACAGCAACCACGCGCCCAGTCCGCCGATCAGCCCCAGAATGATGGCGAACCCGGCGAATTCGCGCCACAACCGCTGTTCGATGCGCGTCAGGGGACCGGCATCCAGATCCACTACCAGTTCCGCCCCAGCCAGCGGTGCACGCACCTCGACGACCCGGGTTCCATCGGCCTGCTTGCGGATGGCGACGCTAGGTAAGCCCGGATTCATCGGCTCAGTGGTGTTCTCCATCAGTGCGCCGGTCAGCGCCACCCGCAGAACACCCGGCAATGCGGCAGCGGCTTCCAGGGCGCGGGGCAGGCCAATGACATCGCGCAAGTCTTCAAACGGCTGATTATCCATAGCGACCAGGATACAGCCCTCCCGACCCTGGCGCGGCGTTCCGAACACCAAGGTGCGCGTTTCAGTCAGGGATCGCAGGCGACGGTCGCAACCGGGTAATTCGCCGGGATTCCAGTCCGGCGGTCCCTGACTGGAGCCTTCCGGGCGAACAATGCGAATGGCGGATAAGCCCGCCTCGGCAGCGAAAGCGGTCAATTCGTTATCGCGGAACGGCTCCACCTGATCCAGATAATCCACGAACCGGGCGGAACTGCCCAGGAACCTGATCAACATCGCGTCAGTCACCTGGCGTCCCTGCAAGGCTCCACGGGCATGGAGTCCAATCGCGTCAGCCAATTTCCGGGCATAATCAGCGGCGTCTTCGAGAAAAGTTTGCTGAGCCTGCCGGGTCTGAAAGGAGAACCAGGCCAGCACTAACGCGCACAGTACGCCGAACGCCAGTAGGTTGCCCAGCCACAGGTGCGGCGATGGCTTCTCAGCGACCACCGCCACCTCCGCCACCTCCGCCACCTCCACCTCCCGGTCCGCCTCCACCTCCACCCGGTCCACCACCTCCACCCGGTCCACCTCCGCCACCTCCACCCGGTCCACCTCCACCCGGTCCACCTCCGCCGTGTCCATCACCACTCGCCCCGCGACTCAAGCGGGAACGCACACCAGTCAGGTCGCTTTTCCCATCCGGCAGGTCGTGAATACCGATGGAAATCAGACTGACTCCGGATACATGGCCACCCGGCGCAAGCCAAAGACGGACCCGCACGCCCGGAACCATCCGCTGCGCCAGATCGGCATCGACCAAACGAAAATTCCAGCGCCGCGACCCCTGGTCAATCTCGGTCGCCATAATCATCCCGTCAGGCTCTACCGCCACGACTTGCGCCATCACTGGAGTATCCGCTTCGACGGCTCCCAACCACAAACCCAGTGCCACCATGACGCTCAATGTGGGGCGACGGTGAGTGGATTGACCAGTTTTACGTCTTTTCACAACGAACCGCCTCCTCAAACCAGCGATCAAGCGATTAACAGTTTAATGAACCATAATTGATGGGTGATTTCGATTCAAAAAACGTACCGGAAGCGTTCGCCGCCGCTTTTTGAATATGCCACGCTTACGCCAGCTTGCCAAAACCCTTGATCTGGAGATTACGATGCCCCATCGCTTCACCTCCCTTCTCAATCTGCTATTCCTATTGGGCCTGGGCGGCCTGCCGTCGATAATCACGGTCCCGTCGGCGCTGGCCGAACCGGCGCTCGTTAAACCGGTTGGCCAGATCGACGTTGACCGGCCGCTGGAATCGACGTTCTACAGCCCTCGTGACCGGATTCACCCAGTATTCGCCCGCAACGGCATGGTCGCCAGTCAGGAAGCGCTGGCCACTCAAGTCGGGCTAGATATTCTTAAACAGGGCGGCAACGCCGTTGATGCCGCCGTCGCTATCGGCTTCGCGCTGGCCGTCACCCTGCCGCAGGCGGGTAATCTCGGCGGCGGCGGCTTCATGGTGGTTTACAACGCCGCCAAAAAGCAGAGCGAGACGGTTGATTTCCGCGAAGTTGCCCCGGCTACCGCCCGTCGGGATCTCTACCTGAACGAAAAAGGCGAGGTCGATGAACCCCGCATCCGCTACAGCCACCAGGCGGCAGGCACGCCGGGCACGGTCGCCGGACTGGCGTTGGCCCATCAACGACATGGCCGCCTAGCCTGGCGAGCCGTGGTTGAACCCGCCCTTCGCCTGGCGGAACAGGGGATTCCGGTTAGCCCGGAACTGGCGCAATCCCTGCGGGAGGCGCATAAACGGATGGCACCCTGGCCAGCCAGCATGAAAATCTTCTTCAAGGCCGATGGCGCACCCTATCAGCCTGGCGAAACACTGGTGCAGTCGGACCTCGCTACCTCACTCCGCCTCATTGCCGAACAGGGTGCCCAAGCGTTTTATGAAGGCGCGATTGCTCAAAAACTGGTTGCCGACATGCAGGCTAACGGGGGGCTGATCAGTCTGGACGATTTGAAAAACTACCGGGCCGTGGTCCGTGCGCCAGTCAAAGGCCATTATCGGGGTTACGACATCGTTTCCATGCCGCCGCCCAGTTCCGGCGGCATCCATCTCGTGCAAATATTGAACATTCTGGAAACCTGGCCACTGGCCGAACTGGGGCCGGAAAGCGCCGCGACCCTCCATCGCCTGGCCGAGGCGATGAAACTGGCCTATGCCGACCGCAGCGAATATCTGGGCGATCCCGATTTTGTGAAGATTCCCATGGCGGGCCTGACTGCAAAAGCCTACGCCAAAACGCTGGCGGCGCAGATTGACCTAAGCCGGGCACGTCCGGCGGCGGAAATCAAACCTGGCCAGCCGCAACCCTATGAAAGCGGGCAAACCACGCACTACTCCATTATTGACCGGGACGGCAACGCGGTAGCGGTCACCTATACCCTGAATTTCGGCTACGGTTCGGGCATCGTTGCTGCCGGTACGGGCATTCTGTTGAACAACGAAATGGACGATTTCGCCGCCAAGCCCGGCGTCCCGAACGCTTACGGACTGATCGGCGGCGATGCTAACGCGGTCGGTCCCGGCAAACGCCCGTTGAGTTCGATGACGCCCACGCTGGTATTCAAGGACGGCCAGGTCGTACTCGCCACCGGGAGTCCTGGCGGCAGCCGCATTATCACGACCGTGCTGCAAACCGTGTTGAACGTCATTGACCACCGAATGAACATCGCCGAAGCCACCCTGGCCCCACGCATCCATCATCAATGGCAACCCGATGAGTTGCGGGTTGAGGAGGGACTCAGCCCGGACACCGTGCGGTTACTGGAGGGGCTGGGCCATAAGGTCGTGGTCAAGGATGCTATGGGTAATACGCAAAGCATCGTCCGCGCCCCCGAGGGACTGTTTGGCTTCTCCGATCCCCGGCGGGCGGGCGGTTTGACCGCGGGTTATTGACCTTCATACCGTGCAGCGGATTCTACGATCTGGCCAAAGCTGATCGCGGCGTCGTTGACCGGCAGGCGCTCCGGCAATAGCGCCTCAAAACCGGCTTCCGCAAGAAGTTGCAGCGCCTGTTCCGTCAACAGGCGGTTTTGAAAGACACCGCCGGTCAGGCCCACTTGCCGGACGCCATACTCCTGCCGAATTTTCTCAGCCTGGCGCAGCAGGAGTCCGGCCAGACTGGCGTGAAAACAGGTGGCGCGTTCTTCAACAGTCCGCGTCCCATCCATCAGCATCGGCAAGAGAACTGCCCAATCACCGCGCCAAAGGCCATTGTCCCAATACAGCGGAATGTCCAGCCCTTCACGCGATGGAACACCGCACACTTCCAATGCCATGGCGGCCTGACCTTCATGGCTCTGCGTACCAGCCAGGCCGGTCAAGGCGGCGGCGGCATCGAACCAGCGTCCTGCCGAAGTCGTCACCGGACAATTCAAACCCCGTTCCCAGGCGGCGCGGACCAAACCCCGTTCAGCCGGTCCGCCCGACCACTCCAGTCCGGCTTCCCAACTCATTGCCAACGCACACCGCCACGGATCACGGCTGGCCTGATCGCCGCCAATCAGACGGAACGGGCGTAGGCTGGCGACCCGTCGCCATTGTCCCGGCTCACCCAGCAACGCCTCGCCGCCCCAGAACGTCCCATCTTCCCCAAACCCTAGCCCATCCCAGGTAAAGACCAGTATCGGCGCTTCGGGGGTAAATTCTCCGAACAGCGCCGAGGCATGGGCGTGATGATGGAAAACGCGGTGAATGTCGAGCGCCTGCCCCTGCGCCCAACGGGTTGAGAAATAGCCCGGATGGGCGTCGCAAACAATCCGCTCCGGCGTCACCGCGTACAATCGGCACAGATCGCTGATGACCTGGGCGAAGACATCCAGACTGCGCGGTGCGCCGAGATCGCCCAGATGCGGCGAGATGACAACCCGATCCTCGACGGCCAGGGCGATGGTGTTTTTCAAATCCGCGCCCAGCGCCAGCGTCGGGCGTTGAACCGGCGTTTTCAGCCGCCATGCCACCGGTGCCAGCCCCCGGCCTAACCGCAATGGCCGAACGTGGTTGCCGACTCGCCGAAAGACTGAATCATCCGCCGGTCGCCGAATGGGCCGATTGTGATGGAGGAAGGCGTCAGCCACTGTGCCGAGTCGTCGCTTCACGCTGTCCGCATCGGTCAGCACCGGTTCGCCGCTGATATTGGCCGACGTTGCCACCAGTGGTCCGCCGAAATCCGCAACCAGCAGATGATGCAACGGGCTGTAGGGCAGCATGAGGCCGACTTCCCCCAGTCCCGGCGCAATCGCTGGCGCGAGTGTCGAGTGTGCGGCTTTCGGGACAATCACGATAGGGCGCAAAGGTGAACGCAGCCAGATTTGTTCTGCGTGATTCAGAGTGGCCCATTCGGCCAGGAACCCGGCTTGTTCGGGAATCAATACCGCCAGCGGTTTCGCGGGCCGATGCTTGCGTTTGCGCAACCGCTGCACCGCGACTTCCGAACGCGCATCACACATCAAGTGATAGCCGCCAACGCCCTTGACCGCGACAATCTGACCGGTTCGCAACCCCTGGATACACGCCGCCAGCGCCGCTTCATTACCTCGAACCGGTTCCAAACCCACTGGCCGAAATTCCAGCGTGGGGCCACAGAGGGGACAGGCCAGCGGCTGGGCGTGATGGCGACGGTCGGCCGGATCGTCATACTCCGCTTGGCAATCCGGGCACAGTGAGAATTCAGCCATCGCGGTATGGGGCCGGTCGTAGGGCAATCGGTCGATGATCGTGTAGCGCGGCCCGCACTGGGTGCAGTTGGTGAAGGGATAGCGGTAGCGCCGAGCAGCCGGGTCGCTCATTTCCGCCAGGCAATCGGCGCACACAAAATAATCGGGCGGGATGACGATGGGACCGGCAGCGCCCGGTTCACTGTCGCGAATGCGAAATTCCGAATAATTCTGGAATTCGGTGTCTTCGATGCGGGGAACTTCCGGTTGAGCCAGTGGCGGCGCTTCCGAGCGAATCGCGTTCACGAACGCGCTGACGGGTTCCGCCGCGCCTTCGATGTGAATATCCACTTCACCGCTGCGATTCCGCACCCAGCCCCGCAAGCCAAACCGCCGGGCCAGGCGACAGATAAAGGGGCGAAACCCGACGCCTTGAACTCGACCACGAATCCGGATGCGCCGGGCGATCATCATATTGAGAGAAGGTTGGGTTGGCATCGATTCATATTGACATTACTCAAACAAATTTAGTACGGCAAGAACAAAGAATCGGAGTTCAGCATTTCAATTTGAAACAAACCCCTTTCAGCGTATTTCAAACTGAAACGTCAAATGACGGACTGAATGGAAAAACCCCCGCTTTTCAGGTCACTTCAGCGATGTAAAAAAACCTTTTTCAGCCTAGTTAACCGATTGATTTATTAAATCATCTCAATAAAATATCTCAATTTTTATTCTGCAAGACAGGAAGATAAACCGGTCAATCGGCCTGATTTTTGCAATTTTCAGTGATGCGCCCATTGCGCGAGGACTCGCTATGCTTAATCTCAAACTGAGAATCGCCCTCTCCACTATTATCGGCTGCATGATCGCGCTATTAGCCGTGTGGGGGTTGAATCAGCAGATTGTCCAACCGGCTTTGATGAGCCTGATGGTCGTGGTTCTGACCGGGCTGATGCTGAGCCTGTTGGCGCTGATGGCCCAACGGCGGGATGCGGAAACTCTGGCGGCGGCCCGTCTGGCGGAATTGCATCAACGCGATCAGTTATTTCACCAGTTGTTTGAGCGGTCAGGCGATGCCAACCTGCTGCTGGATCACAACGGCTTTTTCGAGTGCAACGAGGCGGCGCTGACGCTACTGGGGGCCGCGACCAAAACGCAAATTCTCGGCCGCCACCCGTTAGCACTGTCGCCGGAACGTCAGCCGGATGGCCGGTTATCCTCGGAGAAAGCCCAAGAGCATATCGAAGCCGCCTTTGTACAAGGCAATCGGCGCTTCGAGTGGATTCACCGCCGGCTGGATGGACGGGATGTCTGGGTCGATGTGTTGCTGACGGCCATTCCGTGGCGGGGCGGGAAAATCCTACACACCGCCTGGCGAGACATGACCGAGCGCAAACGAGCCGAACAGCGGCAGCATCTGGCCAGCGCTGTATTCGAAGCCGCGCAGGAAGCCATTGTCGTGCTGGACCCCCGGCACCACATCATCGCTGCCAATTCCGCGTTCACGACCTTGAGCGGCTACACCGAAGCCGAAGCGCTGGGCAAAAAACCGTTCTTCCTCCGGGGCGGCCAATCGGAAGCGCATTACCGCGCCATTTGGCAAATTGTCGAAAAGGAGGGTGCCTGGCAGGGTAAATTCTGGGGGCGGTGCAAGAATGGCGGGCTATGCCCGATGCTCTGCACACTGACTGAAGTGCGGGATGCCGCCGGCCAGTTAATCCATTATGTCGGCATTGCGACCGACATTACGTTCCAGAAGGAAGCCGATCTGCGCATCCAGCATCTGGCCTATTACGACGCCCTGACCCACCTGCCGAACCGGATACTACTGACTCAGCGAGCCGAACAGGCGCTGGCTCAGGCGAAGCGGCGCGGCGAGGAACTGACGCTGCTGTTCCTTGATCTGGATCGGTTCAAGGAAATTAACGACACCCTTGGTCATGCCGAAGGCGATGCGCTGCTGGTTGCGGCGGCGACGTTGATCAAGGACCGCATCCGGGAGGCGGACACCATTTCCCGGATGGGCAGCGACGAATTCACCCTGCTGCTGCCGGATACGAACCAGACCGACGCGATGCGGTTGGCGGAAAAGTTGCTAACGGCGTTCCGTGAGCCGTTTGTGGTTGCTGGCCATAGCTTGCGGGTCACGGCCTCGATTGGCATTGCGATTTATCCCCACGATGGAGCCACCTTCAGCGACCTGTTGAAAAACGCTGATACCGCCTTGCACCAAGCCAAGCAGGACGGGCGCGATACCCTGCGGTTTTACGACCGGGAAATGAACCAGGCCACCTTCGAGCGGCTGGTGCTGGAAGCGGAATTGCGCACGGCGATTCAGGCCGGTCAACTGCGCGCCTATTTCCAACCCAAGGTGCATCTGGCCGATGGCCGACCGGCTGGCGCTGAAGCGTTGGTGCGCTGGCTGCACCCCGAACACGGACTGATTCCGCCGAGCCGCTTTATTCCGCTGGCCGAGGCGACCGACATGATCGTGGCAATTGGCGACTGGATGCTGGAAGAGGTTTGCCGACAACTGGCGACCTGGCGCGATGCCGGGTTGCCACAGTTGACGATAGCGGTCAATCTGGCTGCTCGCCATTTCCGCGATCCCGGATTGGTCGAGCGGATTCAACGCCTGTTGACCACTTATCATCTGCCACCGGACCGGCTGGAGCTGGAATTGACGGAAACCACACTGATCGAAATGGGGCCGCAAACCATGACGGCGCTGGCGACGCTGCATCGGATGGGGGTGGGGCTGGCGATTGACGACTTCGGCACTGGCTATTCCAGCCTCCGCTATCTCAAACACCTGCCGATCACCGTGCTGAAAATTGACCAGAGTTTCGTGCGCGATCTGGTCACTGAACGCGATGACCGCACACTGGCCGCAACCATCGTGATGCTCGGCCACGGTCTGAAGCTGGCCGTCGTCGCGGAAGGTGTGGAAACTGAAGAGCAGCGGCGCATTCTGATAGCTCAGGGTTGCGATTTGGCCCAGGGTTATCTGTTCAGTCCACCGCTGCCGGCGGAGCAGTTCAGCGCATGGCTAACGCAGCGGGTTTCGGAGCAGGAAAAAACGGTCGAACCGGTTCACTGCAAAAGATCCCTGCGTCCGGTCAGTCGTCCAGTGGCACCGGCGGAACTCAAGTCGCTGCGCCTGGCATGATCGCCAACGCCCTTTCCCAATAGATTCTGAACCTTTCTTGCCCTTGGTGACCTTGTGTCTTGGCAATTCATTTTTCAGGGTTAAATCACCGCCCGTTCCCGAACGCCCGACGCCCACCAGATCCGACAAGCGCCTTCATCGGACACCATGCAGGGACCGACCGGTGTTCGTGGCGTACAGGGGGAACCGTAAATGTGGCATTCCGGGGGAGTGATGCGGCCCAGCACCACGCGGGCGCAATCACAACCGGGCGGCATTTCACCGACATGCCGACGGCTGGATTCATTTAACAACGGGAAATGGTGTCGTGCATCATGCGCTGCATAACGTTCCTTCAGCGCATAGCCGGACTGGGGAATAGTCCCGATGCCCCGCCAGTTAGCGTCCACCACGTTGAAACACTCGGTCAGGCAACGCCGGGCCACCGGATTACCGCCGGGTTTCACGGCGACCGGGTAACAATTTTCACAGGTCGGCTGACCATCGAGAAATTGCCTGAGCACCGCATGGATCGCGGCCAGCAGACTGTCCGGGGTAAATCCGGCGATTGCGGTGGGAATGCCATGGCGCGTCGCGACGAAATCCCATTCCTCTGGCCCCATCACCGTGGAGACATGACCGGGGGCAATCAGCGCATCCAGACCGGCGTTATCCGACTCCAGCAACATCGCCACTGCCGGCCAGGTCAGCCGCCCGCTCATCAGCAAAAACAGGTTATCCGGCAATCCCTCAGCGATCAGGGCGGCAATCGGGGCCAGCGTTGTTTCAAACCCGACCGCGTGGAAAATGACGGGCCGTTCCGGATGCGCCAGGGCCAGGCGCAACGCATCTCGGGGCGACGCAATCGGCTGGACATCCGCGCCCGCCGCTTTAGCTTCTTCCAGCGACCGTACTTCACCACGCGGCGCATTCACCGGCACCCGCAACATGTCTCCGAAACTGACCAGCGTGATCGGCTCCTGCAAGGCCCACTGGATCACCTGATAGATGTCTTCTTCCGGGCAGATACAGACCGGACAACCCGGCCCCGGAATCAGTCGGATAGGGTCCGGCAACAGGCTGCGCAAACCGGCCAGCGCAATCGAGCGTTCATGGCCGCCACAAACATTCATGATGCGCACCGGATCAGGCAGATCGAGCGCACGGATTTTTTGCAGCCAGTCCTGAGAACGAGGAGCCATGGGCAAACTCTTTTAAACCGGTAACAACGCCTCTCGCCCGCTGGGAGAGAGGTCAGGGGTGAGGTCATGTTCATCGTCTGCCGCCAGCAACTGATCGAACAGTTCCCAGGATTCCTGCGCTTCTTCCGGGCTGATTTTCTGCAAGGCATAGCCCACATGGATCAGCACCCAGTCGCCGACGCCAATCGGCTCGTCTTGCAACATGAACAGGCTGACCTCGCGGGCAACACCTCTAGCCAGACAGCGGGCATTGAAACCGTCAATTTGCGTAATTTGCATCGGAATGGCCAGGCACATGAGCGGACTACCCCTGAGTGGTTGAATACAGCGCATCATCGAACTTCCAGTCACTATAGCAATAGTTTGGACAGTTACAAAGAGTTGGGAACTCAGGGATAGATTTGATTGCGTTCTCTTTGGCAAAATTCTTTCTACAAGAATCCTCGAAGAACCCGATTTTTTTAGGCTACTTCAGCCAATTTTTGGGTAGTCCTGTAGAAAGTAGTGATTAATTTATGGTATGATTTTAGTAGTAACCAATAGAGTGAGTAAAGAACGATGATTTGTCCTAATTGTCATTCCGTCAATGTTGTAAAAAATGG
>JAUPTV010000267.1 GCA_030917925.1 Pseudomonadota bacterium | reverse complement strand
CCGGTGTACAACGTGACCTATGTCCGGGTGTACCAGTCAACGCCGGAGGTTGTGTATGTCGGCTACACGCCCGGCTATACCGGAACCTATATCGCTGGCGGCACCGTGGTCTACGGCACCGGTTACGTCTATCCGCCCTATGTCGCGCCGACCTTTTATTACCCCGTGCCGGTCACTTACGGCTATGCGCCGATTTATGATCCGGGCTACGGGGCCTGGAACTTCCTGGCTGGGGCGACCTTAGGATTCATCGCTGGCGCGGCGACATCGAACTGGTGGGGTGGTTGTGGTTGCTGCGGCTGGTATGGCGACACGAATATTGATATCAACCGCAATATCAATATCAGCCGCGATTACATCCAGCACCTGAACGTGGATCGGGCTAACCTGCGGAATACCAATTTCAACCGGCAGAACTTCCGGAGCCTGAGTAACAACCGTCAGGATTTCCGTAACAACATCTACAAAAACCCCAACTGGTCCCAGCAACTCCAGAATACGCGCCGTGATCAGCTCAACCAGCGCGCTGGTTCCATGGACCGGAGAGAACATCCACATGCCTCAACCCGACCCGCCCAGCGGGGTGAGGTGGCTAGTCGTCGGGACTCGCGTCAGGCGCAACCGCGTCAGGCGGCGCGTGAGCAGCGTCCCGCCAGCGCCCGGCAGACCCGACCAGCATCACCCGCCAAGCCGGTCAACCTTGGTCGGAACAATGTATTTGCTGACCAAAAAGGCAATGTCCATCGTCGGACTAACAAGGGCTGGGAGCAGCCCGACCGGAGTAGAGGCTCACGGCCACAAACCCGCTCCCCATCCAGCTCCATCAGTCGGCAACCGGAGCTAAATCGCGATTACAACGCCCGCGCGAGGGGAACTGAAAGAACTCAGAATTTCCAGCGGTCCAGCGGTGGCGGTTACAGCCGAGGCAGCGTTGGAGGACGGGGTGGCGGTGGACGGGGCGGACGGCGCTGAGTGCGACCTATATGCCTCTTTCCTTGGCTAAGGAGCACTATCTCCAGTATTTAAACCTGGTTTTAGAACACCCGATACTCGATGCTGAGAACCGGGTGATAACGCTAATCGTTGGCCATCGTCAGCAATGACCACCACCTCGGAGCAAGAACGCCATGCGTCATTCCAAAGCTGAAAAAACTGAAAAATCTATAAAAGTCGAAAAAGACCCGGACGATACCCAGAAGCCGGAGAAGCTGAAAACCAAAGACTACGAGCAAGAGTTGACGAAACTGCATATTGAACTCGTCAAGTTGCAGGAGTGGGTCCGCCACCAGGGACTCAAAGTTTGCATCGTCTTCGAGGGTCGGGATGGTGCGGGTAAGGGCGGGACGATTAAGGCGATTACTGAGCGAGTCAGCCCGCGCATCTTCCGGGTCGTGGCGTTACCCGCGCCGACCGAGCGCGAGAAATCCCAGATGTATGTGCAACGCTATGTCCCGCACTGGCCGGCGGCCGGTGAAGTCGTCATCTTCGACCGCAGTTGGTACAACCGCGCCGGTGTCGAGCGGGTCATGGGATTTTGCACAGAGGAACAGACCAAACGGTTTTTGGAGATGGCCCCGGTCCTCGAAAAAGCGATGGTCGATTCCGGTATTATTCTTCTCAAGTATTGGCTGGAAGTGAGTCCCGAAGAACAGACCCGCCGTCTGGAAGCGCGCATTGAGGACGGGCGCAAAATTTGGAAATTGTCGCCCATGGACCTGCAATCCTACAGCCGCTGGTACGACTACTCGCGGGCGCGCGACGCCATGTTTGCCGCGACCGATACCCCATGGGCACCGTGGTATGTAGCCCTCTCCAATGACAAAAAGCGGGTGCGCTTGAACATCATCCGCCATCTGCTGAACCAGATTCCCTATGAAGACCTGCCGCAGGAAAAAGTGAAATTGCCGAAGCGGCAGAAAGCCGGCGATTATCAGGAACCGAACTATCCATTCAAGTTCATTCCCGAGGTGTTTTGATGAGGATTACGACCCTGGGCGAAGCCCGCTTCGCCTCCCCCCAGCGCTGCACGATCAACGATCAAGCGCGTGTGTCTTCCCAGTTGATCCGCGATCCTGACGTCCCATCGGCGGAAGAACGTCTGTTCGAAATCGCTGGACCGCGTGACCGCCTGTTCTTCGATCCTCGGCAAACCCGCGCCGGGATTGTCACCTGCGGCGGGTTATGCCCCGGTCTGAACAACGTCATTCGTTCCGTATTCCTGGAACTGTATTATGGCTATGGCGTGAAAGAGGTGCTGGGCTTTCGCGGCGGCTATCAGGGACTCGACCCGGTACGCGGTTTGGAACCGGTGGTCCTGACTCCGACTTTCGTTCACGACATCCACAAAGACGGCGGCACGGCGCTCGGTACTTCGCGTGGTCCGGTCGATATCAGCCTTGCAGTGGACAATCTGATCCAGCGCGGCGTGAATATCCTGTTCACCATCGGCGGCGACGGCACCCAGCGCGGCGGCAACGCTCTGTTTCAGGAAGCGCAACGGCGCGGCCATCCGCTGGCGGTCGTCGGCATTCCCAAAACGATTGATAATGACGTGGCCTTCGTCTCGCGCACCTTTGGCTATCTGACAGCGGTCGAGGAAGCGGCCAAGGTGCTACATTGCGCCCACACCGAGGCGCACAGCGTCCATAACGGGATTGCGCTAGTCAAGCTCATGGGTCGCCATGCCGGTTTCATCACTGCCGGGGCGACGATTGCCAGCCAGGATGTCAATTTCACCCTGGTCCCTGAAGCAGCGTTCCAACTCGATGGCGAAAAGGGTCTGCTCGTCGCGCTGAAAGAGCGCATCCTGAACCGGGCGCACGCGGTCATTGCGGTAGCCGAAGGCGCGGGCCAGGACTTGTTGGCGGGCGACAGTGCGGAACGTGATGCTTCGGGCAACACCAAGCTTCAGGACATTGGCCCGTTTCTGCGCGAACGCATCGAGAGTTACTTCAAGGCGGAGGGCATTCCGGTCACGCTGCGCTATTTTGATCCCAGCTACCTGATCCGCAGCGTTCCAGCGGACGCTGAAGATTCGATTATGTGCGATTTCTTCGCTCGCAACGCCGTACACGCCGCCATGGCCGGCAAGACCGGACTGGTCATTGGTCTCCTCCACGACATTTTCATCCATGTCCCGATTGAATTGCTGGTCAGCCAGAAAAAGCGCCTGGATCTGAACGGTCTGGCCTGGCGTGCCGTGCTGGCTGCAACGGGACAGACTTTCGACGCTCAGGGTGCTCCAATGTGACGATGCAACCTATCGTCAATCCCCTACCCTGTTCAACTTCATGATAGAGAGGAAATATCTGTGCTTAAACATCACTCTGTGTTGGCCGCTTTCGGCTTGACGGGCAGTTTACTGATTGCAGGCTGCGCCAGTCCGCCGACCACCGCCGAGAGTTATCAGCCCTCCGGGTTCCTGAGCGCCGACACCTATACCCGACTCCAGACAGCGCCGGACGGCAGCGGCGCCCAGCTTTACCGCAAGCCCGGCTTCACCCTTAAAAACTACAACAAGGTCATGCTGGACCCGATCAAAGTCTGGTATCGGGACGACGCCGATTACAAGGGCATCGATCCCAATGAGTTGAAGACCCTGACCGATTATTTCCGTCAGTCGCTGGTCAAGGCGTTAGGGTCAGCCTATCCGGTTGTCGATAAGCCGGGACCGGGGGTGCTGCGGGTCCGCATTGCGGTGACTGAACTGACGCCCACCAATACCGGGATGAGCGTGGTCACGCTGGTCGTACCTTATGCAGCGGTCGCGGATATGGCGGCGGGCGGCGGCACCGGCAGCGCCCCGTACCTGGGCGATGCGGCGATTGAAGCCGAGTTCCGTGACAGCCGGAACAATGAATTGCTGGCGGCCTTCGTGGATAAGCGCGTCGGCAAGAAATACGACGTGGATATGAAAGACGGCGTGGGCGCGGCGGTCAGTCAGGGCGTGGACTCTTACAGCAAAGCCTACTCAACCTGGGGTTATGCCGAACAGGCTTTCGACTACTGGGCGCAGAAACTGCGTCGCCGGATGGACGAGGCGCGTGGTTTGACCCCTCCGGCATCCTGAGCAACGGGTGATTGCTCGGTAAAGCCATCACCCTGAATCCGGCCCTGGGAAACCCCAGGGCGTAAACACTATCAAGAAAAATATACATATTTTTAA
>JAUPTV010000034.1 GCA_030917925.1 Pseudomonadota bacterium | reverse complement strand
GAATTACGCGATCAAGCCAGTCTGTTCCGGGTGCTGGGGTCGTATCCCAAGGGTGTGTTGTAATTAGGGAAAAAGCTGAACCACCAAGACGCCAAAAACGCTCACTCGGGCTATAACGGTCGCGGGTGGAAGGAGTTAGCTCTGTCGGTACGGTCATTGGAGCGACCGTAGGGAGCTGTAGGAATGGCTACGGATTGGTTGCTTCACTAGGGAAATGAACTGATGTCTCGAAAAACTTTTGCGGCAGCCCACTAGTAGGATGCTGATTTTTTTAATTGATACATGATGAGTAAAGAAAAATTCGTTCAATCAAAATATTGGAGAAATTAAAATGTTTTTTGATCAACTTCTTTGGGGGAAACTGGATGGTTATATACTGGAATGTATGACTGTTATAGGTCCTTATCCAACTTCTAATTTTTTTAGAGAAATATTAAATAATGAAAAATTGATACCTAGAACAATTATTTTAGTTGTTGATAGAACATGGCCATCTGAAAAATTAATAGAAATAAAAAAGGTTCTTCGAGGGTTCTTGTGGAGCCAACAAGGTGATATTACAGAACTAAATAACTTGGCGTCTTGGCGATTTCAACACTCCCCAGCGATGACCCAATGCGATAAATTTCAAAGTTAAATTCACCACGGTACTCTCAACATGACCTGCGATTTCTTCTCCCTTGCCGCCCCTGGCGTTCGCACCCTGCAACCCTATCAGCCGGGCAAACCGGAAAGCGAATTACGCCGGGAATATGGCCTGACCGACATTATCAAACTGGCATCGAACGAAAACCCGCTCGGTCCCAGTCCCAGAGCGCTGACCGCCGTGCGTGAAGCGTTAAACGGCTTGGCCCGTTACCCCGACGGCAATGGCTTTGAACTCAAGTCGGCCTTATCCGCAAAATTGGGACTGTCCATGGCGATGCTGACGCTGGGCAATGGCTCGAACGACGTGCTGGAACTGGTGGCGCGGGCGTTCCTGACCCCGGAACATGAAGCGGTTTTTTCTGAACACGCCTTCGCGGTCTATCCCATTGTCACCCAGGCCATCGGCGCGACAGCCCGCATCGCCAAGGCGCATCCCGACGATCACGCCATGCCCCACGGTCACGATCCGGCGGCGATGCTGGCGCTGATTAACGACCGCACTCGCGTGGTCTTCATCGCCAATCCCAATAACCCCACCGGCACCTGGTTGAAGACGGCGGAACTGGAGGCGTTTCTGGCGGCGGTTCCCGAATCCGTCATCGTCGTGGTGGACGAGGCGTATGGCGAATATGTCGATCCCGCCGCCGACTGCCCCAACGCCCTGCACTGGCTTGAGCGCTTCCCCAATCTCATCGTGACCCGCACCTTCTCCAAGGCTTACGGCCTGGCCGGCTTGCGGGTCGGTTACGCCGTTTCCCATCCCCAGGCCGCTGATCTGTTGAACCGGGTTCGCCAGCCCTTCAATGTCAACAGCTTGGCGCTGGTTGCAGCGGCAGCGGCGCTGGATGATATCAGCCATCTGGAACACAGTCGGGCGCTGAATGACGCCGGTATGCAGCAATTCCTCGACGCTTGCCGCCAGTGGCCGTTGCGCTGGCTACCCTCGGTCGGCAATTTCCTGTGCGTGGACGTGGGCCGACCAGGGCGGGAGGTGTTTCTGGAACTGCTCAAACGCGGCGTGATCGTTCGGCCCGTCGATAACTACGATTTACCCGATTACCTGCGCATCAGCATCGGTACGGCGGCGGAAAATGCCCGCTGCATTGACGCACTGAGCGACATCCTCAAGGGCTGACCTGACCATGACGCAACCTCTGATTCGGCGTTTATGCATCATCGGGGTCGGCCTGATTGGCGGCTCGCTGGCCCGCGCTTTGCGAGAAGCCGGTGAAGTCGGCGAAGTGATTGGCTGCGGGCGCGGCGAAGCTAATTTACAGGCGGCAGTGCGGCTGGGTGTGATCGACCGCTATGTGACTGATCCGGCGCAAGCGGTGACGGGCGCGGATGTGGTGCTGCTGGCCGTACCACTGGGCGCGATGGCGGCGGTATTGCGGGTCATCGCCCCGCATCTGGAACCCGATGCGGTGTTGACCGACGCCGGTAGCGCCAAAGGCAGTGTCGTGGCCGATGTCGAGCGGGTCTATGGCTATATTCCGCCACATTTCGTCCCCGGCCATCCCATCGCTGGCACTGAGCAAAGCGGCGTTGAAGCCTCGTTCGCTACCCTGTTCCAGCGGCGGCGGGTGATTCTGACACCCCTGGCAGAAACGTCTGCCATCGCGCACCAACTCATTCGCCGGATGTGGGAAATCACTGGCGCTGAGGTCGTGGACATGGGCGTGCGCCACCATGATGCGGTACTGGCCGCGACCAGTCATTTACCGCACATGCTGGCCTACACGCTGGTTGATACCCTGGCGCGACTCGACGACCGGGCCGAAATTTTCCGCTATGCTGCTGGCGGCTTCCGCGACTTCACCCGGATCGCCTCCAGCGACCCGCAGATGTGGCACGACATCTGTGTTGCCAACCGTGACCAGTTGCTGGAAATGATTGCGCTCTTCGTGGCGGACCTGGAACATCTGGCGAAATCGATTCGCGCCGATGACCATGATGTGGTGCTGGCCACCTTCCAGCGGGCCAAACGCGCCCGTGACAACCTCTATCTCGATTGAGCGATTGCCCATGCTGCACCTTGACCCCCATGCATTGAAAAAGCTGCTGGGCCAGACCTTGACCTATCAAGGCGCGGCCTGCCAGGTCATTGATATCCTGGCCGATGAACCGGCGCTGGTTCTGCGCGATGGCGACGACCGCCGCTTCCTTCAGGCGAATCAGTATGGCGACGCCGGCGATCACCAACCCCGCACGTTCACCGTCAACCTGCTTAACAATCGCCGCGATGGCCTCAATCCGGAATTGCCAGAACTGGCGGCGTTTGATTTATTAATCTGAACGCTGGCACTCCGCCTCAGCCCGCGCCAGATCCGCCTCGGTATCCACCCCCGGCGGCGGCTTTTCAACCGCCTCGGCTACATAAATGCGGATGCCGTGCCATAACGCCCGCAACTGTTCCAGCGACTCAATCTGTTCAGCCGGCGCTGGCGACAGATGCGGGTAGCGGGTCAACACCGCCACCCGGTAGGCGTACAGGCCGATATGCCGGAACCAGTCACCGGTCGGCAGTTCCCTCTCCCCTACCCTGCCCTGCCCAAATGCCTCGCGATGCCAGGGAATCGGCGCACGGCTGAAGTACAGGGCATAGTCCTGAGCGTCCCGCACGACCTTGACCACATTCGGATCAAACAACTCGCCGGGGTCATGGATACGGGCGCAAACCGTAGCGATACCCGCGTCAGGATGCGCCGCCAGTCCCGCTGCAACCTGCTGAATCAGCGCTGATGGCAGATGCGGTTCATCACCCTGCACATTGACCACAACAGCGTCTTCCGGCCAACCCAATCGTTCAGCAACTTCCGCCAGTCGGTCTGTTCCCGAAAGATGTTCAGGCGAAGTCATGCACACCGTCGCGCCAAAGCCTTCAGCCACTTCCCGGATGCGCGGATCGTCGGTCGCAATCACCACTTCCACCGCCCCACTGGCCAGCGCCCGCTGGTAGACATGTTCAATCAGGGGCCGACCCGCCAGCAGTCGCAATGGTTTACCCGGCAACCGGGTTGAAGCATACCGGGCTGGAATCGCCACCCGAAAATCAGGCACTCCCTCACTCACCAGCCGGAACCTCCTCATCGGTCAATCGCCGCGCCTCCGCTTCCAGCATCACCGGGATGCCGTCGCGAATCGGGTAAGCCAGGCGACTCTCCCGGCAAATCAGTTCCTGTCGGGCCTGATCGTAAATCAGGGGAGCCTTGCTGACCGGGCACACCAGAATTTCCAATAGCTTCTTGTCCATTTTTCAACCTCGGTGATGATAATGAAATGTCGGGGTTAGCGGGTTTGGCGCGCTCCGCCATCCGCTGCCTCGGATTATCGCGCCGGACGCCTTTGGCCATGGCGATGGTCGCCAACCGCCGAAGGAATTGCTCCTCAAATTCGGGATCAAGTTGGGCGCTAACGGGCGCGACCCACCAGTTTTCACTGGCGAAACTCCGGCATTTGATCGCGTCCTTTTCCGTCATCAGCACCGGCAAATCCTGCAGGAAGCGCAAATCTTCCGGGCGGAAGGGATGATGGTCGGGAAAGGGATGTTTGATGATCCGCAACCGGGCTTGGCGCAGATGATCGAAAAAGCGTCCCGGATCGCCGATGCCGGCCACCGCATGGACGGTCGTGCGCCGGAACCCGGCCAGTGTCGAGGTGATGCAGGGATCCACCAGGTTGATCGCCGTATCACCGCGCAGGCTCATGAGATATTCGTGTCCCCGAGCCGCGCCGTTGCCGATGACGAAATCCACCTCGCCCAACCGGGATGGTCGTTCCCGTAAAGGTCCGGCGGGAAAACAGGCACCATTACCCAGGCGGCGCAGACCATCCACTACGGCAATTTCGATGTCGCGCTGGAGACGGTAATGCTGCAAGCCATCATCGCTGACGATAACGTTGCAATCATAGCGGGCAAATAGCGCCCTGGCGGCGGCGACGCGATCCGGATCGACCACAATGGGACAGCGGCAGCGTTGCGCCAACAGCACGGGTTCATCGCCAACATCGCCTGGTTTGCTGTCCACGGTGACGTGGCGCGGCCATTCTTTGGACTGACCGCCATAACCCCGGCTGACGATGCCCGGCTTATAGCCCGCTTCCCGCAACAATTCCACCAGACGCGCCACAAGAGGCGTCTTGCCGGCACCGCCAACGCTGATATTGCCGACGATGATCACCGGCGCCCCAACGCTCTGGCTTTTCAAAAAGCCGATTTGATAGAGCCGCCGCCGCACACAGACCACCGTGCCAAACAGGATACTCAGCGGCCATAGCAGCACCGCCGTCAGATTGAGAGAATAGCCGTGACGATCCAGCCAGGTCATGTTCAAGGTTCCATGGCGGGCGCTGCCGGGGGGGCGCTCACCGTTGAAATAGTTAATTGCTGCAAACCCAGTTGGCCGGCGACATCCAGCACCGTCACGACCGCCTGATGGGGCGTCCGGCCATCGGCGCGCAAGATCAGTGGCAACGACCGCCCGCCCGCGAGTGTGATGAGGTGCGCTTTAAGGGTGGCTGTATCCACGGGTTGCAGCATTTGACCGTTGACTGAATAGCGGCCCTCGGCGTCGATGCTGACTTCAAGTTGCGCGACATCCCCCGGCATGGGGAGTCCTGATGCTTCCGGCAGGCGCAATTCCAGCGCCGATTCACGCCGCAGGCTGGTGGCGATCATGAAAAAGATCAGCAGCACCAGCACCACGTCGATCATCGGCACCAGATTCAATTCCGGGTCTTCCCGGCGGCGAGGACGCAGGTTCATGCGGGACGCTCGGCTTTTTCCGTATCCAGCAAATCAATCAATTCCAGTGTTTCCTGTTCTATTTCAATCACTAATTCATCAATTCGGCGCTGAAAATAACGGTAGAACAGCAAGCTGGGAATCGCCACGGTCAACCCGGCAGCGGTCGTCACCAGCGCCTCGGCGATACCCGTGGATAGCAAGCTGAAATTGCTGTTGCCCTGCACCGCGACGACCTCAAAGACCTTGATCATGCCGGTCACGGTACCGAGTAATCCCAGCAAGGGGCTAATGCTGGCGATGGTGCCCAAGGTACTGAGAAACCGCTCCAATTCATGCACCACATGCCGACCCACATCTTCAATGCGCTCCCGGAGCAGCGTCCGGTGGCGATGGCGGCTGGCCAGTCCGGCAGCAACGATGCGGCCCAACGGTGAATTGAGCGGTAGCTTGTTTATATCCGCTGGATGCACTGCGCCACGTTCGGTCCAGCGGTGGAGAATGACAATCAACTGTTCCGGCAAGACTCGCGCCCGGCGCAACGCCAGTAATCGCTCGACAATCAGTGTCGCTGCCGCCAGCGAACAGGCCAGAATCGGCACCATCAGCCAGCCGCCAGCCTTGATCAAATCAACCACATTGAACTCCTTCTGTACGCCATAGCGAATGAGTGGCGGCATTCTACCGAAAATCGCTCCATAACCCTTACAAGCTCTCTTGAAAAAACGCCTGAGGCTTGCTGACCGTGCGATGAGCTAACTGCGCACGATCTGAATCAGCAACAGGATAAACAGCACGACCAAGGCAATCGGGATCAGCGCTGATGGCCAATCCTTTTTCGCGGTCTTGCTGCGTTCCAGCGCCGCCTTGACCCCTGGGCTGAACCACAGGACCACCAGCAGCGCCGCCACGCCGCCCAACAAAATTTCCCACCACGCTGTACTTTCCATCATCGCCTCCAAATTTTCATCAATTGATACCGTTGATACCGGACGCCCGCGTCAACAAAACCATCTCTTACAAGCCAACATCGCGACAAACCGGCTATATCGGGAAACAACCACTGCCCGAGGGCCACCCGATGAGCACTCCCCAGACTTTCGATCTTCAACAAACCGTCTGTGTCAATCCGGCCACCGGCGACATCGTTGGCTATTCGCAGATGAACACCGCCGAGGAAGCCCGCCAGGCCATTCACCGCGCCCGCGCTGCGCAACCGGCTTGGGCAGCACTGCCGCTGGAAGAGCGAGTGCGCTACATGCTCCGCCTGCGCGATTATCTAGTCGATCATGCTGACAACGTGAGCGCCACCATTGCCAAAGATGTCGGCAAGACGCGGGTCGAGGCGCTGGCCACCGAAGTCCTGCCCAGCGCCATGGCCACGGATTATTACGCCAAAAACGCCCGGCGCTTTCTCCAACCGCGCAAGGTGCGGGCCGGTTCGCTGCTGTTCCTAAACAAGCGTAGCCGCATTTTCCGCATACCCTTCGGCGTGATCGGCATCATCGCCCCGTGGAACTACCCGCTCGGCATCCCGATGCATGAGATCGTCCCGGCGCTGCTGGCCGGCAACACCGTCATTTTTAAAACCGCCCCGGAAACCCAGATGGTCGGGCGCAAAATTGAGGAGATGATCCAGGCCGCCGGTCTGCCCGCCGACGTCTTTACCCATCTCAATATCCCCGGTGCCATTATCGGGCAGATTTTGCTGGAGCCGGATCACCATGTCGATAAGCTGTTTTTTACCGGCTCGGTTCCAGTCGGCAAGACGCTGATGGCCAAGGCCGCCGAAACGCTGACGCCGGTCTCGCTGGAACTGGGCGGCAATGACCCGATGCTGGTCTGTCCCGATGCCCATCTGGAGCGAGCGGTCAATGGCGCGATCTGGGCCGGTTTACAGAACAGCGGTCAATCCTGCGGCGGCGTCGAGCGCATTTATGTCCATCAGGATGTGTACGAACCGTTTATCCACTTGCTCAAACGGCGGGTGGAAGCGTTGCGGCAGGGACCGAATACCGATCACGACGTGGACATCGGCGCGATGTGTACCGAACGCCAGATCAAGACTATCCAGCGGCAGGTTGACGACGCACTGGCCAAGGGCGCGGTCATTCTCGCCCAGGTACCTATCGATCCCGCTCATGCCCACGCCAATTTCTACCCGGTCACCGTACTGACCCACGTTGATCACACCATGGCGCTGATGCGTGAAGAGACCTTCGGGCCGGTGCTGGGCGTGATGAAAGTGCAGGATATGGAACAGGCGATTGCACTGGCCAATGACTCCAGTCTCGGCCTCACGGGTTCCGTGTGGTCGCGCAATACCCGCGAAGCGGTGGCGCTGGGTCGGCGCATTCATGCAGGCGTCATCACCATCAACGATCATCTGTTGACTCATGGCATGGCCGAAACACCCTGGGGTGGGGTTAAAGAATCCGGGATTGGCCGTAGTCATGGGGAATTGGGCTTTGACGAGATGACTCAGCCACAAGTGGTGACGACGGAACTACTGCATTTTGCCAAGCGTAATTTGTTCTGGCATCCCTACGATGAGCAGCTTTACGACGGTTTGAAGGGAGCATTACATTTCCTGCATGGCCGAGACTTTGGCGTTCGCCTGCGCGGTCTGCTACGCTTTGCCGGGTTGATTCCACGCATGTTTAAAGACTGAGGTAGGCTACACGGCTTTTTCTCAAATTGAGCACCGCGTTCTTTTCAGAATCAACCCCGTGTTCTCCCAATTTTTTTGACCGACTGGAAATTTGCTATGAATGTGAAAATCAGTACCCTGTTTTTCGTCGCGGCCATGGCTACAAGCAACCTGGTTTTTGCGGGCGCGGATGACGCCAAATGGGTTGCTCAATGTGTTAAGGACAACCAGGATCAAGGCAAACCGGCTGAAGTGGTCAAGAAGTATTGTGAATGTATGAATGAGAAAATGGATGACAATGAAACACAGTCCATTACTCAGTGGGAAAAAACCCATCCAAATGAGGAAAAAGAGTGTGATGCCAAATCGGGTTGGAAGTAACATTCTGATTCGACACTAGCGCCAAGAATTCTTTGAATTCAACCCATAAGGAGATAACAATGCTAAAGAAGTTGAGTACGATCAGTATCCTGGTCGCTTGCAGTACAGTATATGCAGCGGGGACTGGTGAAACCCCGCCCGCTGCTCTAGCCGCTACGCCCCCAGCGGCTGTAGCCCCTGCCCCTGAACCGGCTAAACCCGCCGCTGTAGCCCCTGCCCCTGAACCGGCCAAACCCGCCGCTGTAGCCCCTGCCCCTGAACCGGCCAAACCCGCCGCTGCGCCAGCCGTCGACCTCAGCGGAAAGTGGTCTTCTAATGATTATGACGATATTGTGATCGAACAAACGGGGAAGAAGATTACGGGTACCTACCAGTACAAAGATGATGATGACGTTACCCAAGAAGGAAAGTTCGAGGGTGTAATCGAAGGAAACACGATCAAAGCTAAATGGTTCGAGCGCCCGAAGGTCGGCAAAGGGGAAGAAAGTCGCGGCGATCTGGAATGGAAAATCACTGACGATGGCAAAATGTTAGCCGGCTGGTACCGCAGCGAAGGTGAGAAAGACAAAGAGGATTTCAATCTCAAGCGGTAATTTTTCGAAGATTAGTCTTCCTGACCCATCGGGAAGACTAATCAAATCAGGAATAATTCCAGATCAAGCCTGATTAAAGAGGAAAAGTGCTATGATGCGGAAAGTAAAGCTTTTCATCTTGGCGACTCTGCTGATTTTACCGATCAGCGCTTTTGCGATTGGCGCGATTGCTGTTGATGACGAGGAAGGCCAGACTGAGCCAGGCTATGGACTGGTCACCGGCTATGATTCGAAAGAAGCTGCTAAACGTGCTGCGATAAAGCTATGCTCAAAAGCAGGCAACACCGGATGTGAAGTCGTTGCATGGTTTGAAACTTGTGGCGCTTATGCCTCATCCAAAAAGTTCTACGGCGCGGGCTGGGGAAAAACTCTGGAAGCCGCTGAAGAGATGGCGGTCGAAAAATGCGGTAATGACAACTGTGAGGTGGCCGTTTCTGAATGCGAGTAAGACAAGCTAATAGATGCCCAGTCTATTGCTTGCGTTCTTACTATTTTTGGAAAGTCAGATCGCTCAATCAGTTGATTTTTGTGAAATGACTTTTCTGTTCTGGCAAGGCCAATCATCTGAATAAGATTCAGATTGATTTTCAACTTTTTTCTTTCATTTCACCTGTGAGGAAAACCGATGAAGAAGATTATTTTTGCCGCTAGTCTGTTCTTTGGCGTAATAGGCGCTACTCCGGTCATCGCTGCTGATACGCCTTCCTGTACCGACATGAAAGAGTTTTCAACTGCTCTCCGGGGGGCGGCTGATTATATCAGCAGCACGAAAGGCGACTTCTCGGATAACGAGAAGATGGAAAAAGACATGAGCGACCTAGTGTCTATTCTGCAGGAGTTCGCTAAACAAGCGGGCGATGCCGACTTTTCAGATGCGGTTAAGGACATGGCAGCTATTTGGGAAAAAGAAACCTGGAAAGGCGATGATGTCAAGGAATTCAAGAGATCATTTGATGCTACAGCCGTGGCATTGGACCGGGTTGCCGAAAAACACTGTGCGGCCAAGTAACACCCTCTTGTGATAATAAAGGGCTGGCGGTGTGCGATCCGCCAGCCCCGATTTTTTTCAACCCCGATCAGGATTTTTCCAATGAGCGCCTTTCCCGTCACCCGCGATCAATTTGATGCCTTCATGGTTCCCAACTACGCCCCGGCGGCGATCATTCCCGTGCGCGGCGAAGGTTCGCGCTTGTGGGATCAAGAGGGGCGGGAATATATCGACTTCGCTGGCGGCATCGCCGTCACCGGCCTCGGTCATGCCCATCCCCATCTGGTCGCGGCGCTGACCGAACAGGCGCAAAAACTCTGGCATGTCAGCAATGTTCTCACCAACGAACCGGCGCTGACCCTCGCCCGTCGGCTCTGTGACCTCACTTTCGCCGAGCGGGTGTTCTTCGCCAACTCCGGCGCAGAAGCCAACGAAGCCGCGCTGAAACTCGCCCGCAAATACGCTGCTGACCATTTCGCCCCGGATAAGCGCGAAATTATCGCCTTCACCCAATCCTTCCATGGCCGCACCCTGTTCACCGTCACCGTTGGCGGCCAGCCCAAGTACACCGAGGGCTTTGAACCGCTGCCGCCCGGCATCACCCATGTCCCGTTCAATGATCTTGCCGCCTTCACCGCCGCTATTTCCGACCGCACCTGCGCGGTGATCGTTGAGCCGGTCCAAGGCGAAGGCGGCGTCACCCCGGCCACGCCAGAATTCCTCCAGGGCCTGCGCGAACTGTGCACCCACCATCAAGCTCTGCTGATTTTCGACGAGGTGCAATGCGGCAACGGGCGCAGCGGCCATCTCTACGCCTACATGGGCTATGGCGTGACCCCGGACATCCTCACCACCGCCAAAGGACTCGGCGGCGGCTTCCCGATCAGCGCCATGCTCACCACCGCTGCAATTGCCGCCAGCCTCAATGTCGGCAGTCACGGTACGACTTATGGCGGCAATCCCCTGGGCTGCGCCGTAGCGGGCGCGGCGCTGGATCTACTCAGCGACCCCGTGGTCCTGGCTGGTGTACGCCGTAAGCACGAGGTTTTCATCGCGGGTTTGCACCGAATCAATGAACAGTTCGGCATCTTCCGCGAACTGCGCGGCAAGGGCCTGCTGTTGGGTTGTGAACTGGCGGAAGCCTGGCAGGGCCGCAGTCGGGAGTTCATCAAGGCGGCGCTGGATGCAGGATTGCTGATTCTGGTCGCCGGACCGGACGTGATCCGACTCGCTCCCTCGTTAGTCATCTCCGACGATCTGATTGTGGAAGGCTTGCACCGTTTCGAGCGGGCCATCGCCAGCTTACAGGCTTAAAACACCCTCTCCCCCAGCCCCTCTCTCCGTGGGAGAGGGGAATTTCGTTTCTCTATGACGGCCTCTGCCACTCGGCGCGGGGCGTTTTCGGAAAATTTCCAAGGACTTATATCATGCAACGCGATAGAGCTGAACCTGTACAAGTGGAGTGTCTGCGATGCCGCCACACCGAAATTATTTACATCCCCATCGAGGAAATGCCGCGTTGCCCGGACTGCGGTGCGGAAATGGTGATCAAAGAATTACTGGATGAGGGCAAATCAACCTAAAAATAAACTATGATGAATCTTTAATGACAGTGATACCGACCATCATACTCAGGAGAACGCCATCCATGAAAAACCGCCTTATTGCCCTCGCCGCCGTCGCTCTGTTCAGCTTGAATCTGTCGCCCGCCTGGGCTGGTAAACTGGAGCAGATCCAGAAGGACGGCCTGCGGGTCTGTCTGGAACCCGCCTACATGCCCTTTGAACTGACCAACAAGCGCGGCGAAATTATCGGCTTTGATCCCGATCTGGCGGCGTTAATGGCCAAGGATCTCGGCGCACCCAAGCTGGATCTGATCAGCACCGCCTGGGACGGCATCATCCCGGCGCTGATTACCGACAAATGCGACATCATCATGAGCGGTATGACCATCACCGATGAACGCAAGCAAAAGGTAGATTTTTCCGAACCGTACATGCTGATCGGCCAAACCGTGCTGCTGCGTAAGGACTTGGCGGATAAGGTCAAATCCTACAAGGACTTGAATAATAAGAGCTACAAGATTGCCTCCAAGCTCGGTACCACTGGCGAAATCGCTGCCAAGAAACACATCCCCAAAGCCAAATACTTTTCCTACGAAACGGAAGCCGAAGGCGTCATGGAAGTCGTCAATGGCAAGGTTGACGCCTTCATCTACGACGCTCCCTACAACCTGGTCGCCAACGTCCAGCGCGGCGAAGGCAAACTGGTCTTCCTCGACAAGCCGTTTACCGATGAACCCATTGGCTGGGCCATCGCTCAAGGCAATCCCGATTTCCTCAAAGCGATTAACACATTTCTGGTCAAGGTCAAAAAGGACGGATCGCACGACAAGTTGTACCAGAAGTGGTTCAAAAACACCGACTGGCTGAAAGACGTGCAGTAAGCCGTGGCTCTCAAACATTCGTCTGCCCAGTGGCCCTGGCAGGGGCTGCTGGTTCTGATCCTGCTGGGATTGACGATAGGTCTGTGGATTGCTACCAAGCGCGTCAACTATGAATGGCGCTGGGAACGGATTCCGCAGTACTTCGCCTACCAGGAGCAAGACCTCCAGACCGCGCCCTTTGCCGGCACGGTGATCAAGGTTAATGCCAACGGCGATACCAGCCAGGTGACTCTGCAACCACAACCGGGTGGGCAACCAGCGGTCATTACCGTCGAAACGGCCACGCTCAAGGTGACTGACGGCGCTCAGGTCAATGCAGATGAGGAGATCGGCGCGCAACGGGGTAGTTGGCAAGTGGGTCCACTGACCCAGGGCCTGTGGGTCACGATCTGGATTTCCTTCATTTCCGGCTTCTTCGGCCTCATCATTGGACTCATCACCGGCCTGTGCCGCATCTCGAAGAACCCGGCGCTGCGCGGGCTGTCCGTGCTGTACATCGAACTGATTCGCGGCACGCCCCTGCTGGTGCAAATCTTTATCTTCTACTTCTTCATCGGCACGGTCTTACACCTGGACCGGATCGTCGCAGGCATTGGTGCGCTGGCGCTGTTTGTCGGCGCATACACCGCCGAGATTATTCGCGCCGGGATTCAATCCATTCCGAAGGGACAGAGCGAAGCCGCCCGTTCCCTGGGCATGAGCGCCGCCGAGACCATGACCCACATCGTCCTGCCGCAGGCTTTCAAGCGAGTCTTGCCGCCGCTGGCCGGGCAGTTCATCAGCCTGATCAAGGACTCGTCGCTGGTGTCAGTCATCGCCATCACCGATCTGACCAAGAGCGGGCGGGAAATCATCACCTCCAGTTTCGCCACCTTCGAAATCTGGTTCACCGTCGCCCTGCTCTACCTGGTCGTCACCTCAGTACTTTCGCAACTGCTCTTCTGGCTGGAACGGAGGTTCGCTCGTAGTGATTAAAGTCAATAAGCTGATTAAGATCTTCGAAGGACGCGGCCAAATCGTGCGGGCCGTCGATGACGTCTCTACCCAGGTCGCCAAGGCCGAAGTGGTTGTCATTATCGGCCCGTCCGGCTCCGGCAAGTCCACGTTTTTGCGCTGCCTGAATGGACTGGAAGAATTCGACGACGGCCAGGTGATTATCGATGGCATCGATATCGCCGGCAGCAAGACCAATCTCAATGCGGTGCGGCGCGAAGTCGGGATGGTGTTCCAGCACTTCAACCTGTTCCCGCACAAGACCGTGCTGGAAAATGTCACCCTGGCGCAGCGCGTTGTGCGCAAACGCAAAGCGACAGAAGCGCACGATAAAGCGATGGCGCTGCTGACCAAAGTAGGTATTGCCGAAAAGGCCAATGAATACCCTTCCCGGCTGTCGGGCGGTCAACAACAGCGGGTCGCGATTGCCCGCGCACTGGCCATGGACCCCAAGGTGATGCTGTTTGACGAACCGACCAGTGCTCTGGACCCGGAGATGGTTGGCGAGGTATTGGACGTGATGAAGCAGTTAGCCCGCGAAGGCATGACCATGGCTGTGGTTACGCATGAAATGGGCTTTGCCCGTGAAGTGGCGCACCGGGTGTTGTTTATGGACGCCGGCAAGGTGCTGGAAGATGCTCCGCCTGCTGAATTCTTCACGGCACCGAAAGAACCTCGGGCGCAGGCGTTTTTAAAACAGGTGCTTTAACAAGCAAAGGGGAATAGCGAGTAGCGAATTTTCTGTTTACTTCGCTAATCCCCTCAAGCCACATATTTGCATTCATAACGGATAACATCCGGATTATGTTCAAAAGCCGCCTGTCCTAAACAGATCGTTCCCCGTTCCTGAAGGGTGAATTCTTCGCGTCTGACGAAAAAGCGGGCACCATTATCCAGCAGCAAATAAGTCCCATTCGTACTGTGATCCGCCAGAATAAACTTGCCCTGTCTGAATTCAATCGCCGCATGACTCCGGGAAACCAGTTCCCGATCCACAACCAAATCGCTTTTAGGACCTCGACCAATCTTAAACATCTGAAGAGAAGGCTCCAGTTCAATCGTCCTGCCGCGATAGTCCAATACGAGTCGGGCATACAACTGATTGAGAATAACTTTTTGAGTCTCCCCACCAGACATCTGGGTCAACCCTTCATCCGACTCATACCAAATGACTTCGGCAATTTCCATTTCATTCTGCTTGCCCCGCACCCACGCATAACCCAGACCGCGCGTTTTTTGCCGAAGGTGGGTCGACAAATTATCCAGGGTCTCCCGCGTAGTAATAATCTGGTCAGCCTTGGCCAAGGCGACCATCCGGGCCGCTACATTAACGGCATCGCCAAACACATCATCTTTCTCGAGCAACACCGGCCCATGATGCAGGCCAATGCGAATCGCCAGACCCAGATCCACCAACATCAGATCATCCTTAACCGCTTGTTGCATCTCGCAGGCCGCATTGACGCCGGTTTCCGCATCAGGAAACCGGCTCATGATTTCGTCGCCAATGGTTTTGATGACCACCCCACGGTAAGCCAGGGTACGCGCCGTCAACAAATCCAATACCAGGGTTTCAATTTGCCGGGCGCGTAGATCGCCATATTTCTCGAACAGCCGGGTGCTGCCGCAAATATCAGCAAATAACAGAGTCGCCTGTTCCTGATGGCGCACAGTAGTCTTTTCGTTCAAGGTGGACGCCCATTCACTCAGTTTTCGTTTCATCAACTGGATCCCTGCAAGACTGCCAGTCCCGGATTCAAGCATAACCGCGCATCGCCAACTCGTTGATGAGTCTCTCAATATTCGCCCGCGCCGTGTGCTCGTAGCATTGACGAAAACAGTCCGTTAAAAAAAACGACGGACGCTCCCACAATGCTCGCAGAAACCGCAGATGCCCTGGATAGTACTCATCATCCGCCACCTCGGCGAATTCAGCGCGGATACGCAGGCCATCCTGCATAAAAGCTTCCCAGGGCAGGCCAAAGCTGGACAGATCAATATCGACGATGAACTGTTCATCAGGCCGACTGGGCAACCCGCTATGCGTCGTCACCATGATCAAATCGTCAATCTGCTGTCGAAAACCGGCGTCGATGCGTTCATTGGCATATTCCAGGAATAAATCAGCGCTACGTCGCTCGTTATCTTTCGCGCCCGACACATAAATCGCGTCATGGAACCACAATGCCAGTTCGACAGCATCGGGATCCTGTATCCATTCAACAACCTGATCGAACTGGCGTAAACAATGTTGAATATGATTCAGGGTATGGTAATGGCGATGGGGTTCTGCATACAAGGCAACCAATCGATTCAGTACGAACTCGCTGGTCGGTTCACTCCTGCCGAAATAGCGCTCCCATAACCCCAAAAACCGCGCTTTTAACCGGTTTTGTTCATCAGACTGGGCGGTAACACCGTCGGATAAAGCCGATCGTTCGAACATGAAGCGCCTCCCGGCTCAGCTTCGCATGGTTATTCTCGCCCACCTGCATCCAGGTGCGAAGAATGGGTTATTAGTGATGTTCCAGGTAATCCTGAATCAACCGCCAGGCCATGCTCATTGGACTGGGCAGGCCCGGCATTTCATCTGGCGTAAACCAGTGAGCTTCAAGAATTTCCCGTCCATCGACCTGTATCTCGCCGCTGGCGTAATCCGCCGTAAAGGCGATCATCAGCGAGTGAGGAAATGGCCAGGACTGGCTGGCAAAATATCGCAAGTTTTGCACCTGGAGGCCGACTTCCTCAGCAATCTCCCGATGAATCGCCTGTTCGAGCGTTTCCCCGGTTTCAACAAATCCCGCCAGCACACTGTACATCCCCGATGCGAAGCGCGGTGCCCTGGCTAACAAAATCCGGCCTTCGTGGACAATCCGCACCATGACCACCGGCGACAGGCGCGGATAGGCCATGAACTCACAGGCCGGACAGCGCCGCGCCCGTTCCTCCGCACGCCGCTCTGTCGGCGTCCCGCACTGGCCACAAAATTGATGGCTGCGATCCCATTCAATGAGCTGCAACGCCTGGCTGGCCACACCCAGCAACCCGTCGTCCAGTCGTGTCCACAGTCCGCGCAACCCCTCAAACATCCAACCCGGCGGCGGTTCCGCTGTAGCCGCTTCAGCCGCGTAACAGGGTTGGCCGCGTAACTTCCCCAGGTAGAGTCGCCGCCGCGTCGCCCACTTGGCGAAGGGCCAAACCGACGCCCATGGTAATTCCAATGCGGTAGCGGATGGACGAACCAGGAGTTGATTATTTGCAAAAATCAGCCACCAAGCTGGTGATTGCTCACTCTCGGTCAGTGGCTGGGTAGCCGGTTGAAAATCATCAGGCAACATTAGCATAGGCAAGAATTCCGGTTCAGGCAACGCCCTGTTTATTGAATTTGCAACAGGGCTAACAAACCTTCCAGCAATTGTAGTGGACTGGGCGGACAACCGGGAATATGCAGATCGACCGGAATCACCGCGCCGACCCCACCGACACAGGCGTAACTACCCGCGAAAACCCCGCCATCCCGCCCACAATCCCCCACCGCAACCACCCACTTGGGATCAGGCGTTGCAGCGTAAGTCCGCTCCAGCGCCTCGCGCATATTCACCGTCACCGGCCCGGTGACCAGTAACACATCAGCATGGCGCGGCGAAGCAACGAAATGAAAACCAAAGCGCTCGATGTCGTAAAAGGCATTATTCAGGGCGTGAATTTCCAGTTCGCAACCGTTGCAGGAACCGGCATCAACCTGGCGAATCGCCAGACTGCGGCCCAACCGTTGCCGGGCGACCTGATCGACCTTAGCGCCCAGTTCGGCCAGCGCCTGTTCGGAAGGGGCTGGAGCCGGTTCCGTCAGCGGCGACCGCCATAAATTCTGGAACAACAATTTGCGCATGGCGGCATTGCCTACAGATCGTGGCCCGAATAGGAGCCGTTGAATGATTTATTACACAGCGGGAAATCCGCCACAATATTGTTTTCAATCGCCGCTTCCAGCACCGGCCACTGAAACCAGGACGGATCGCGGGGATGACAACGCGCCACGGTACTGTCGGCATTCAGGCGTAGCCAGACCAGAATATCACCGCGAAAGCCTTCCACCAGCGCCACACCTTCACCCATCCGGCCCGGCATGTTCAATGCGCCATGCACTGGACCTGAAGGCAGTCGTTCCAGAATCTGTTCAATCAGCGCCAGACTCTGCTCGACTTCGCCAATACGCAACCAGATCCGACTGTTGACATCGCTGTCCGTCCGCCGGGGTATGGTGAATTCCAGCTCATCGTAAGGCGGATAACCGGGCTGACAGCGGGCATCAAAGGTGCGTCCACCAGCGCGGCCAATCGGACCGCCGCAACCAAATTGCTGAATCAGCGCTGGTTTGACAAAGCCGGTGTCCACCGTGCGTTGTTGCAGCGAAGCGGTGTTGTCGTACAGCTCAACCAGGGGCGGAAACTGGCGGCGGCACCCGGCGATGAATTCCCGCAAAATGGCTATGCCGTCCACGGGCAAATCCGTAGCGACGCCGCCCGGAACAATGCGGTCCATCAGCAGACGATGCCCGAAACACGCCATGCTGGCGCGTAACACCTGCTCGCGCAACACCGCGCAATGCGCCAGCATCAGCGCAAAAGCCGCATCATTACAAATCGCGCCAATATCGCCAAAGTGATTAGCCAGCCGCTCCAACTCCGCCATCAACGCCCGCAACCCGTGCGCCCGTACCGGAATTTCGGTTTCGGTCGCCGCTTCAACGGCTCGGGCGAACGCCAGCGCATAAGCGACCGTACTATCACCCGACACTCTGCCGACCAAGCGCGCCGCCTTTTCCAGCGACGCGCCCTGCAACAGACTTTCAATCCCCTTATGGACGTAGCCGAGCCGCTCTTCCAATCGCACCACGGCCTCACCATTCGCGGTAAAGCGGAAATGCCCCGGTTCAATGATGCCGGCATGAACCGGCCCGACCGGAATCTGATGGAGACTCTCACCAATCACCGGCAGGAATCGGTACGGCGGCAACGTCTGACTGGGCGGAGTCGCTGACCCCAGTGGATGACGCACCGGCCAGCGGTCATGATCCAGCCAGGGACGACTATCCGGTGCATCTACTGGTTGTAGTCCCACCAAATCCGCGATGGTCCGCTCCAGTCGTTGCGCTGGCGGGTGCAGACGACCAACGGAAGGGAACCGCCCATCTGGACAGGGCAGGCTGGCGATGCCAAATTCCCCCGGCGCTTCGTACACCGCCAGATGGACCGTCCCGCTTTCACCCCACAATCCCAACAGTGTCCAGGAACCACGGGCCAAACCTTCACTCAGGGTCGTCCACAGTTCCGGCGTCACGATCACCCGTGGCCAGGGGCGATGTTCAGCGACAGGCTGACCCGCTTCCAGAACTGTCTGCAATGAAGCCGTTGCGTTCATCTCCACTCCTTAACCCAGCAACGCGGCGACATGCTGGAACCAGACTACCAGCGGTCCCGGCAACCAGAATCCCGCAATGAACACCAGCGCCAGATGCGCCAGCATCGGCAGGGTATTCACCCAGGGCGGCGATGGGTTATTAGCGCCCTGCGATTCGCCGAACGCCAGACCCTGCAAGCGCCAAAGCAACGTCCCAAACCCGAGCAGCAATCCCAGTACCAGCGGCAACGCCAGCCATGGTTCCCGGGCAAAGGTGGAACTCACCACCAGAAACTCGCTCATGAACACCCCGAACGGCGGCATCCCGGCAATGGCAATCACACCCGCGACCAGTCCCCAACCAATCAGCGGATGCGTCGCAGTCAAGCCGCGAATCGTGGAAATCCGCTGCGTGCCCTTGACCTGGGAAATGTGGCCGACCGCGAAGAAAATCGCTGACTTGGTGAGGCTGTGCATCGTCATGTGCAGCAAACCGGCAAAGTTGGCCAGTGGGCCGCCCATGCCAAACGCAAAGGTGATAATGCCCATATGTTCAATCGACGAATACGCAAACAGGCGTTTGATGTCACCCCGCCGATAGAACATGAACCCGGCGAACAGCAGCGACAATAAACCCATCGCGACCATCAGCGGTCCCGGTGCCAAGGCTTCCGGGTTGGCGCTCATCAACATTTTGAAGCGCAACACCGCATACAGCGCCACATTCAGCAATAGACCGGACAGTACTGCGGAAATCGGCGTTGGACCTTCCGCATGGGCATCCGGCAGCCAGGCATGTAGTGGGACCAGTCCGGCTTTGGTGCCGTAACCGAGCAGCAGAAAGATGAATGCCAGATTCAGCAGGGCCGGATCAAACGCCTTGGCGTGAATCAGCAACTGATCCCAGGCCATCGCCGGCAAACCCGGCCCCATTACCGGCTGTGCGGCCAGATACACCAGAATCGTCCCGAACAGCGCCAGCGCAATGCCCAGACTGCCGAGAATAAAGTACTTCCAGGCGGCTTCCAGCGCGGCGCGCGTGCGGTAAATACCGACCATCAACACCGTCACCAGCGTCGCCAGTTCAATCGCCACCCACAGCAACCCGATGTTATTCGCCAGCAATCCCAGATTCATCGAGAACAACAGCGCCTGATACATGGCGTGATAGAAACGCAAATACTTCGGCGTCAACCGCCCGATTGCCAGTTCGTGGCCGATGTACCCGGCGCTGAACAAGCTGGTGGTGAAACTGACCAGATTATTCAGAACGATCAGATAGATATTGAAATCGTCCACCCGCAGGTAGAGATTGTCTTCCGGCCGTGCGCCTAACAAGATGATAGCCGCCAGTAAACAGAGCAGCGCCGCGCCGACATTCAGCCGTGCGCCGATGTGATAACTGGACCGCAGCGCCAGCAACAGCGCCGACACGGCTGGAACTGCCAGCAAGGCCGTCATCGCGATAAACCCCAACGTGCTGTTCATCGCCGCCGCTCCTCCCGGAAGGCATCCATCGCCTGCATATCCACACTGTCAAACCGTTCGCGAATGCGAAACAGGAACACGCCGATCACGATCAACGCAATCAGCACTGAAAAAGCCACGCTGATTTCCACCGCCAGCGGCATCCCGCGCGCCCCGGCCGCGGCCAGTACCAGCCCGTTCTCCAGCGACATGAAGCCAATGACCAGACTGACCGCGTTATGCCGACTGATCATCAGCAGCAGACCCAGTAACACCACCGCCAGAGCGAATGCCAGATCTTCCCGCGACAGCGCATCCGCGCCCGCCGTGACCGGCAACATCACCAGAATCGCCAGCGCCACCAGCGCCGCGCCCGCCAGCATATCCCGCCCGACGCCGCCGACTACTTCCAGGGTGCGATGTATGCCCAGTTTCCGAATGATCCGATGCAGTGCGACCGGAATGAAGATTGTCTTGAACAGCAGCGCAATGCCCGCCGTGACGTAAAGGTGATGCGCGTCCTGAATATAGGCTTGCCAGCCGACCGCTAGCGCCAGCGCCAGCGAATGCAGGGCAAACACATTAATCAGCGCATACAGCCGATCCTGATAGAGCAACAGCAGGCTGATGACCACCATACCGCCGGCCAGGAAGTGGGCAATATCAAATTCCAGACTGTGCATTTACAGACTCCGCGAAACAAACAGCAACAGAGCGCCGAGCAGTCCCAGCATCAGCGCGGCCCCCAGAAATTGATCCACGCGGAAGACCCGCATCTTGGCGATACTGGTCTCGAACAGCGCCAGCAAGAATCCGCCGACCGCCAGCTTACCGATATACGCTGCAATTCCGACCAGATACACCATCCCCTCCTCGCCCACGCTGGCCATGCCCCAGGGCGCAAAGATGCAGCTAATCAGCGAGATATATAACAATAGCTTGAGCGAAGCGGCCAGTTCGATCAGCGCCAGATGCCGCCCGGAATATTCCAGCACCATCGCTTCATGCACCATGGTCAACTCCAGATGAGTGGCCGGATTGTCCACCGGAATGCGGGCGTTTTCGGCAATCGCCACCATCAGCAGCGCCAGCAGCGCCAGCGCCAATGAGACGCGCAGACCGACATCTGCGACCTGCATGAAGTGGGCAACTGTGGTCAGTCCCGTACTCCCAGCCAACAGCGACAGGGTAAACACCACCATCAACATGGCCGGTTCCGCCAGCGAGGCAATCATCATCTCGCGGCTGGAGCCGATACCGCCAAAACTCGTCCCGACATCCAGACCGGCCAGCGCCAGGAAAAACCGGGCAGCGCCGAGTAGCGCGACAATCGCGATCAAATCCGCCGTCCAGTTGAACAGCAGACCGCCCGCGAAGGTGGGAATCAGCGAAGCGGCTACCCAGATTGCGGCAAAGATGATGTAGGGCGCGACGCGAAACAGCCAGGACGCCGAATCGGCCAGCACGACTTCCTTGCGCAACAGTTTCAGCAAATCGCGGTAAGGTTGCAGGAGGGATGGCCCGCGCCGCCGCAGCAACTGCGCCTTGAGGACGCGCACCCAGCCGGTCAACAGCGGTGCCAGTAACAACATGAGCAGCATCTGGCCACCCTGCACCAGGTAATCCATGATCAACGCCATAGCGCCATCCCCAACAGCAAGGCCACCAGTGCGCCAAACACCAGGCTCAGGTAGCGACGAATCGTCAGATATTGCAGATCGTTGGCGCGGGTCGACGCTGCGACGACTGCGGTGGTGATCGGCATATAGGCATAATCCCAGACTGGATCGCGCATCTTCACCTCCAGCTTCGCCGGACTGCCATTGCCCGGCGGCGGCATCGTCACCTGCTCCCTGGCCTGAAACACGATGCTGCCAAACACCCGGCGGATCGGCTGGGCAAAGCTGCCAGCGGTGTACTGGGTTGCCGGGCTGGCGTCAGGAAAGCCGCAATCCCAGGCCGGACCGCGCCGCAGGGCATTCGAAGCCAGCCGATGAATCAGGAAGGCGGCGGCCGTTCCCGACAGCGCCATGAACGTCAACACCAGCAAGCCGTTATAGGAACTTTTCGCATCGACAATCGGTGCCAGCGTCAACCACGGTTGATTGTGTTGCGCCACCAAACGGGCTTCGCCATTCAACAGTCCAACGACCGGCCCGAGTCCATCCACGACCAGACCCGGCAGAATCCCGGCCAGCAGACAAAGCGCCGCCAGTGTGAACATCGCGGCCAGTGAATAGCGGTCGGTTTCCTGCGCCTGAGCGGCGGCAGGCGAACGCGGACGACCGAGAAAGGTGATGCCGAAGGCTTTGACGAAACAGGCGGCGGCCAGCGCAGCGGACAGCGCTAATAATGCGCCCACCGCTGGAGCCAGAAACTTGAGCAGCCATTGCGGCAATTCCGGGGTCAACAGAATCGCCTGAAAAGTCAGCCATTCCGAGACAAAGCCATTGAGCGGCGGTAATGCGGAAATCGCTGCCGCACCGATCAGAAACGCCAGCGCGGTCCACGGCATGGGGTGAATCAACCCGCCCAGCCGTTCCATATCCCGTTCGCCGGTTGCCGTCAGCACCGCACCGGTGCCCAGAAACAGCAGACTTTTGAACAGCGAATGATTGAGGACATGAAACAGCGCGGCAGTCAGCGCCATTGCCGCGCTGGCGTACATAAGATTCGCCTGAAACGCGATGGCCAGCCCCAGACCGATGAAAATAATCCCGATATTTTCCACAGTGTGATACGCCAGCAACCGTTTCAAATCATGCTGCATCAGGGCGTACAACACGCCCAACGCCGCCGTGATCCCGCCCAGCGCCAACACCAGTCCGCCCCCCCACCAGGGAATCGGCTGGCTAACCAGATCGAACACGATGCGGATAAAGCCATAGATCGCTACCTTGGTCATCACGCCGCTCATCAATGCCGACACATGACTGGGCGCGGCAGGATGCGCCAGCGGCAACCAGACATGCAGCGGCACCAGTCCGGCCTTGGAACCCGCACCGAGCAGCGCCAAGAATAAGGCGGCGGTCGCCACGCCCGGCGACATGTCACCGGCGCGAATCGTCGCGAAATCGTAACCGCCATTCGGCCCGGCCATCACCCCAAAGGCCAGTAACAGCGCCAGCGTCCCGAAACAGGCCATGACCAGATACAGATAACCGGCGCGAGCGTTCGCGGGTTCCTGATGATGCGCCATCACCAGCGCCCACGAGGTCAGCGACATAAATTCCCAGGCGAACAGGAAGGTAAAGGCGTCATCGGCCAGCACCACCAGGCTCATTCCGGCCAGAAACGCCGGAAAAAACGGCAACACCCGCTCCGGGGCGCGTTCGTGCTGGCCGTAACCAAGGGCGAACAAGCTGGCGACGCCGCCCCCCAGATTGACCACGATCAGGAAAAAGGCCGATAGCGCGTCCAGGCGGAAATGTGCGCCCAGCCAAGGCAGACCCAGCGGCAAGGTCAATGTCACAGGTTCCGGCGCGGTGAGCAGATGCGTCAGCGTCAGAATCAAAGCGAGTGTGCTAATCGCCAGTGCGGCACCATAGACCCGACGACTGCCGCCCGGTTGACGGGCGACCGCGACCGCGTAAATACTGATGGCCAGCAGGGCCATGGATAACATCAAGAGTACAGGCAACGGCATAATGGCGAGATCCACTCGTTAGGCGTCTAAGAGAAAGTCCGATTCATCTTTATATTTCAAGTGATGGCGTCGGTCAGTAGCGATTGACCGGAAGCCGACTCGCCCAAATAGCGCCGCACTCGCATCAACGCCTGCGGCAGGCTTGCTGATAACAATAGCTTGCCAGGCATGTTGCGTAAACCTGCCCGCCGCATTAACAATGCGGGCTGACCGTGGACGCCGGCAACCGCCACCAGCACGCCATCGCCGAGCAAGCGCTCAATCGCCGAATCCAGCGCCACCAGCCCGGATACATCCATCACCGTGACGCCGCTGATGTCGATAATCACCGCTCGTGGCCGGGCACCGATGTCATGCAAGGCGCTCATCGCCTTTTCCGCCGCGCCGAAAAACAGCGAACCGGTGACTTCATAAAGCCGCACCCCTTCCGGCAACGGACTCTCCAAATGGGGATGATCGGCCTCGACATGCTTGCCCCCACTCAATTCCGCCATACGGCTCATAAATAGCAGCGATGCAAGGACGACGCCCACGCTGATCGCCATCACCATATCGAAAATGACGGTCAAGCCGAAACAGACCAGCAACACCAGAATATCGCTGCCGGACGCAACCCGGAAAATGTGGCGGAAATGCTGGTGTTCGCTCATATTCCAGGCACCCTGTAGCAACAAAGCCGCCAGCCCGGCCATCGGCATATACCCGAGCAGGGGGGCCAGCGCCAGCAACACCAGCAGAACAAACAGAGCATTGAACACGGCCGCCAAGGGGCTGCGAGCGCCAGCACGGATATTGGACACGGTGCGGGCCAGCGCCCCGGAAGCCGCAATGCCGCCAAAGAACGGTGCGACCACGTTACCGATACCCTGCCCAATCAGTTCCGCATCGGGATCATGCTTGGTCCCGGTCATGCCGTCAGCGACCACCGCGCATAACAGCGACTTCATCGCGCCCAGTAGGGCAATCGCCATCGCCGGTCCGAGCAGTTCCTTGACCAGGCTCAACGACAGCCCCAGCGGTTGACCATCCAGGCCGGGTAATTGCCATGGCGGCAAAAAGTGCGGCAGGAATGCCGGAATGCCGGGCAGGATGTGCCCGTCTCGCACATAGCTAAAGCGGGAAGCGATGGTCGCCACCTCGAAACCTTCGACGAACCGGTTGAGTAGCCAGGCCAGCGTGGTCGCGGCGATAACCCCGATCAGTGGCGCAGGCCAGCCGGTTTTCAGACGCGGCCACCACAATAACAAGGTCAGCGTCGCAGCGCCGATCACCAGATCAGGCGTGTGAAAGTTGGGCAATGCGTGACCGACCCACCACAACCGCTCCAGAAAATGCTCGGGTTGCACGGCCAGTTGCAGGCCGAAAAAATCCTTGAATTGCAGGCTGGCAATGACCACCGCGATGCCGGTTGCAAACCCGGTCGTCACCGGATGGGGAATGAACTGAATCAACTTGCCCATCCGGGCGACGCCCATCGTGATCATCATCATTCCGGCCATGAACCCTGCCGTGACCAGTCCACCCAGACCGTACTTTTCGGCAATCGGATGGAGAATAACGATAAAAGCGGCAGTCGGCCCGGAGACGCTGTAGCGGGAACCACCCGTCAGCGCAATCAGCAACCCGGCGACAATCGCGGTGTACAGGCCATATTGTGGAGGTACGCCACTGCCAATCGCCAACGCCATGGTCAGCGGTACGGCGACAATGCCGACCGTAACCCCGGCCAGCAGATCTGCTCGCAATTTTGCAAGGTCATAACCGCCCCTGAGCTTGTCGCGCAGCGCCGAACCGAAGGGCAGGTAAAAGGGATGCTTCTGATCGGGTTTCATCAGGATTATCAGGATGATCCGGTGTGGAATACCCGGTTGGCGTCGATAGCTTCCTAGCCTTTCAGCCGAACCCCGCGCCCGCCACCTTCGCTGACTGCGCCTTCGCTGATTAACTCCACACCAGCCGTTTCCAGCGCCGCGATGAGCTTGACCAGAGAATCAATGTTGCCACGAATAGCGCCGTCGCTGCCTTCCATACGCTGGATGGTGGGCAGTGATAATTCAGCCGCTTCGGCAAGGGCGCGCTGGTCCATGCTCAATAACGCTCGCGCTGCTTTCAACTGGGCTGCAGTTAGCATAGGAATTGGTCTTAAAGAGGAAAGTTCAGTTACTATAAATTAAAATTGATGTAAAATAAATCACATTTAATGTCATTTAGGCGGAATCCCCCGCCATCACCCCCCAGGAACCCTTGCATCATGGCTGACGATTTCAACGAACGCGCCCTGCGCTACCACCGCATGCTCCCCTACGGCAAGATCGAAGTCACTCCAACCAAGCCGCTCGCCAACCAGTTTGATCTGGCGCTGGCCTATTCGCCGGGCGTCGCTGCCGCTTGTGAAGCGATTGTCGAAGATCCCCGCGAAGTGTCCACCGTCACCGCCCGTGGCAATCTGGTCGCGGTCATCACCAATGGCACGGCGGTATTGGGCCTGGGCGACATCGGCCCGCTGGCGTCGAAACCGGTGATGGAAGGCAAAGGCGTCCTGTTCAAGAAATTCGCCGGTATCGATGTGTTCGACATCGAAATCAGCGAGCGCGACCCCGATAAACTGGTTGAGATCATTGCCAGTCTGGAACCCACCTTTGGCGGCATCAACCTGGAAGACATCAAGGCCCCGGAATGCTTCCAGGTTGAGCGCAAGTTGCGCGAGCGGATGAACATTCCGGTGTTCCACGACGATCAGCACGGCACCGCGATCATTACCGCCGCCGCCGTATTGAATGCCCTGTTGCTGATCGGTAAGGAAATGGGCCGGGTGAAAGTGGTCACCTCCGGGGCGGGCGCGGCAGGCATCGCCTGTCTCGATCTGCTGGTTGGGCTGGGACTGGATCGCAAAAATGTCATCGTGTGCGATAGCCAAGGCGTGATCTATCAAGGCCGGGGTCCGCTGGATCCGGAGAAAGCCGCTTATGCCGCCGATACCCCGGCGCGCACCCTCGCCGACGCCATTGTGGGCGCTGATATCTTTCTGGGACTGTCCAAGGCCGGGGTGCTGACCGGCGAGATGGTCAAGACCATGGCGGGGCGACCGCTGATTCTGGCGCTGGCTAATCCCATCCCGGAAATCATGCCGGAAGTCGCCAAGGCCGCCCGGCCCGACGCGATTATCGCTACCGGCCGGTCGGACTATCCCAATCAGGTCAACAACGTTCTCTGCTTTCCCTATATTTTCCGGGGAGCGCTGGACGTGGGCGCGACCACGATCAATCAGGAAATGCAACTGGCCTGCGTTCGCGCCCTGGCGGAACTCGCCTGTGAACCGCATTCCCAGGAAGAAACCGCCGCTTACAGTGATCAGCCGATCAACTTCGGGCCGGAATACCTGATTCCCAAACCGTTCGAGCCGCGTCTGTTGCTGACCCTGCCACTGGCCGTTGCCAAAGCGGCGATGGAGAGTGGCGTTGCGACCCGCCCGATTCAGGACTTTGCCGCCTATCGCACCCAACTGAGTCAGCGGGTCTATCGTTCCGGCCTGATCATGCGCCCGGTGTTTAACCGCGCCAAGGCTGATCCCAAGCGAGTGATTTACGCCCAGGCTGAGGAAGAACGGGTGCTCTGGGCGGTGCAAGGCGTTATCGACGAAGGTTTGGCGCGGCCGATTCTCATTGGCCGGCGCTGGCGGATCGAACAGCGCATCACTGAGCTAGGTCTGCGCATCCGCCCCGAGCAGGACTTTGAAGTTATCGACCCCCAGAACAATCCGCACTACGAGGAATGCTGGCAGGAATACCATCGGTTGCGCGGACGTTATGGCGTCGATCCCAACAAAGCCCGCGTCCGGGTCAACACCCGCGCTACGGTGATTGGGGCGCTGTTGCTACGTCTGGGCTATGGCGACGCGCTGCTGTGTGGCTTGATCGGCGGCTATCCGGATCATGTGGAATATGTGCTGGATATCGTCGGTCTGCGCGAAGGCGTGAGGACGCCGGCGGCGATGAATATGCTGATCAGTTCGCAAGGACCGCTGTTCTTCTGCGATACCGATATTAACGCCGACCCGACCGCTGAACAGATCGCCGATATTACCTTGCTGGCGGCGGAAGAAGTCAGCCGCTTTTTGCCGCCGAAAGTCGCCCTGTTATCCCATTCCAGCTTCGGTTCCCACAAATCGCAGCAGGCACGAAAAATGGCCGAGGCGCTGCAACTGATTCGCCAACGTGCGCCTGATCTGGAAGTGGATGGTGAAATGCGTGGGGATGCGGCGTTATCCGAGGAACTGCGCAAGCGGGTGTTCCTGAATTCACCGTTGCAGGGCGCGGCGAACCTGTTAATCATGCCCAACGCTGACGCCGCGAACATCTCGCACAACCTGCTCCAGGAGATCACCCACAGCGTTTCAGTGGGGCCGATTACCCTCGGTTTGGCTAAACCGGCGCATATTTTGACCCGCTCAGCGAGTGCGCGGCGGATCATCAATATGACTGCGATTGCGGCGGTCGATGCGCAGGAGCATTTGCTGAGTCGGCAACCCGGTTGATCGGAAACGCTCACCTTAATACTGATTCCGGCTAGGTTTTAGCATTTCCAAGGCAACAAATAGGGCGGATTAGCGAAGCGTAATCCGCCCTATTCGTGGGGGAAGCCGTTTTGCGAATTGCCTAAGTGTTCACCTTCTCCTTTGCAAAAAGGGGGGCTGAACGGTTAAATCAGGCTAATCGACTACTGACCTGCATATTTAGCCTTGATTTTCTCCACGGAGCCGTCTTTAATCAGGCCATCCAGCGCTTGTTGTATCTTGTCGATCATGGGAGCAGGAACTTGTTTATTACAAGCGATACTCATAGGGTTTTCGCTGATGGTATAGATATATTGCAGGCCATCATCTTGCCATTCCTTCTCGAATACTGCTTGATTGACTACCCAAAGGTCTATCGACCCATCCTTGATACGATTAAGGTTATCAGCATTGTCTTTTACCGATAACACTGGAACACCCGCGCTTTTCAGTATCTGTTCTCCCGCATCATCCTGATAAGTGCCTACTTTATAATTTTTCAAATCCTCGACATTTTTGATCATTATTTTTTTGTCCTTGAGAGCCGCAACGCCGATCCGGCTAACTGCCAAGGGTTCAACCCACTGAAAAAGCGCATCTCGCTGTGGAGTGTGCGTTGTGGTAAAGACACAAGTCATGTTTTCATTAAGTGCCTTGTTATAGGCGTCTGTCCAACTCATGAGATCAATACGGTATTTAATAGCCGCTTTATCCATTACTTGCTGTACGATTTCCGTGGAGTGACCGACTATTTCCCCATTTTTTTTGAAGTTGAAGGGAGGATATTCCTCGGTAGTAAGCTGTAAAGTATCTGCTTGAGCAATGCCCCAGAACAACACAGCAGTTAACGAAACGCTACCAGTAAGCAGAGTAGTACGCATATCTTTATTCCTCCGGATAGTAATTTTCAAATGGAAAAATTTCAGCAAGGTTGATTGTATCTTGGTCAATCGATCAATTCAATATGAATGCCTCTAAAGTGGACCCCATGGTCAAGACAGATTTTAGCCGAACTTAAGGTGGCTACTTTGCGTTTAATGGGCATTGGTACATAAATAGCCTATGGGATAGTCAAAGTGGTTGAAGTGTGGAAGGACTGGCCGGTTCTATCGTGCAGTGGATGGGGGTAGCGCTGTCGATTCCTGACCCTACCCTGATGTCGCGCCGGGCGAAAACGCTGACAGTGCAGATTCCCCGTTAGTCGCGGCGTGGACCGATCGACATGGTGGTCGATTCCACGGGCTTGAAAGGGTATGGCGCGGAGAAACGGCGCATCTGGCGTAAGGTTCATTTGGCTGGTTAGTGGTTTCATCCGTGAAATCGGTGATTCAGACACAACTAGTTCCCGTCGGCTCCTGTCAGTGGGTGATATCAAACAATTCCTTTTGATTTCAGGAAAGGCGCATATTGCCGGTCTACCTTTTGAATATGATTTTTCAACCAATCCCTTAGCGATTTCATGACTGAAATCGTTAATATAATATGACCCTTTTGTAACCGATCCTGCAATTCCTTTATTCTATTTATGAACCCATCATGTAGTTGCTTATGCTGAACATATCCTGGATAAGAATGCGTTGATAAAAGTTTTTCTTCATCAGAAAAGTGTACACGAGTGTAATCCAGCATGGAAGCCAACGTCTGATTAATCGCTTCACTACCCTTCCCTCGTTGCATGGTTTCATGCAGATCATTAATTAAATCAATCCAGCGTTGATGCTGGTTATCTATGCTTTGAATACCTATCATCATGTTTTCATTCCAAGTGAGCAAAGGCATAATCATTGGACCCTCTGATGTGAATTTCCAAGACTGTAAAAGCTGTTAAAAAAATGCCAGCATACTGTACGAACAGGCGAAACGGCTACATAGCCAAATACTGCTAATTACTCAATAGTTTTGCGCTGAGGAACTCCGCCGCCATTGCGCCAATTCACGACGTAATACCTTACCGTTGGCCGTGCGCGGCAGGGCATCGGTAAAAATAATTTCACGAGGGCATTTATAGGCCGCCAGATGGTGATGAGCATAGGCCAACAATGGCGCGGCATCCAGGCCATCCGGTTCATCAGGATCACGCGGCACGACAAAGGCGGCGATGATACTGACGCTCTCCCGTACCTGTAACTCAGTGACCGCGACTTCCGCCACCGCCGGATGCTGGCTCAGGCAATGTTCCACTTCCAGCGGCGACACCCGGTAGCCCATAGCGTTCATCACGTCGTCATTGCGCCCGTGGTAAATCAGGTAGCCATCGGCGTCGAAATGCGCCAGATCGCCGCCAATGAACCAGTCACCCCGGTACACCAATTCCTCCTCATCAGGCCGGTTCCAATAACCCAGCATTAACCCCGGATCGGTGCGATGCACCGCCAGCAGGCCCATTTCACCGGGCGGCAGCGGTTCATTACCCGCTTCTCGATCCACCGGCAACACCGCGATGCAACGGCCCGCCTGCGCTTTACCGGGACTGCCCGGCTTCACCGGAACCTGCGGCGACGAGGAGATATAAGTTGAACACTCGCTCATGCCCAGCGCTTCATACAATTCCTTGCCGGTCACGGTCCGCCACTGTTCCAGCAACGCCACACTCAGCGCCTCGCCAGCGGTCAATCCATGCCGCAAGCGGGACAGGTCGAAAGTGCGCAGATCGTTGTATTTCAGCACTTGCCGATACAGGCCAGGCACGGCGGCAAACAGCGTTGCTTTGAACCGTTCCAGCAATAGTGGCCAGACGGTGACATCGCGGGGGCCGTTATACAGCACGGTCGTCGCCCCATTCGCCCAGGGATCGGTCAGCCCGACGCCCAGCGTATAGGTCCAGTTGAACGCACCGGCGTGAAGCATCACGTCATCCGGGCGAATGCCATACCAGCCTTGGTACATCGGTCGTCGCCCCCAGGCCGAACGCTGGGCGTGCAATACGCCCTTGGGTCGTCCGGTAGTGCCAGAGGTATAGACCAAAAAGGCCGGATCATCCGCCGCTGTATCGGCGTAATCCATCGGTTCACCAGTGCGCAAGGTCGCAATGTCCGCCGGTCCCAGCACCCGCACGCCAAAAGGCGGCGCAATGGCCAGATCATCCGACAGGGCCAGCAATTGCGCGCCGGAATCGGCCAGCAGGAAATCTGCTTCCTCTTCGGTCAGTTGTGCTGAAGAAGGTAAAGCGACGATGCCGGCGGCGATAGCGCCAAAGAACATCAACGCATAGTCGCTGGTATTGCCCATGCGAATCATGATCCGCTCACCCGGCTTCACGCCCAGACGCCGCAACCCTGCTGCCGTGCGCCGCACCGCTTCATCCAGTTGCCGGTAGGTCCACTGTTCGGCTTCATCAACCGGCGCATGGGCGTCAGACACCACGATCAGCGCGACTTTATCCGGCGTCGCCTGCACCGCCGCCTTCAGACAATACCGCGCCATGTTGAATTGCGCGGGCGGTTGTTCGCCAAGATAGCCCGGTTTGTCGTTCATTTTAAGCCTGTCCCCTGATATCTTACTTCCAGAAATCCGGCAAAAACAGCAGCAGCAATGGAAATACTTCCAGCCGTCCAACTAACATCGCCAGCGACATTAACCAGGTCGCCGTATCGTTCAACGGACCGAATCCGACCGCTGTTTCACCTAATCCAATGCCCATATTGTTCAAGCACGCCGCTGTGGTGCCAAACGCCGTCACCATATCTACGCCGGTCGCCGTCAGCGCCAACGAGAAGAAGCAATAACTAAAGATATACAAATAATAAAACCCCCACACCGCTTGCATCACTCGGTCGGGAATGGGATGGTTGCCCAGCTTAACCGCGATCTGCGCGGATGGACGAATCAGCAACCGGGCTTCGCGCACGCTCTGCTTGTATAACAAAAGAAAGCGAATCGCCTTGATGCCACCGCAGGTCGAACCGACACAACCGCCGAAGAAACTGCCCAGCAACAACAACAACGGCACAAAGATCGGCCAGTCTCCTGGATAACCAATCGTTCCTAGTCCGTTGTCGGTAATCACCGATGCTGCTTGAAAAAAGCCGTGGTAAAAGGACTCCCACAATGGAAATTTTCCGCTGTAATACAGGAAAATACAGGTCATAGCGATAATCCCACCCATCACCGTCATGCAGAATCTGAATTCGGCATCCCGGAAAATAGCGCTGAGACTACGGGAACGCCAAGCCAGGAAAAACAGCGCGAAATTGACTGCGGCCACCAGCGAGAAAAACCCCGCCATTAGTTCGATAGTCGGACTGTTAAAATAGCCGATACTGGCATCATGTGTAGAAAAGCCACCTAGCGCTAATGTGGCAAAACTATGGCAGATGGCGTCAAAAAAATTCATCCCTGCTGCCCAATACGACAGTGTACAGATCACATTTAAACCGACGTAGATGAACCACAGGTTTTTAGCGGTCTCGGTAATCCGTGGAGTGAGCTTTTCATCCTTCATCGGTCCTGGCGTTTCTGCCTTATAAAGCTGCATCCCGCCGATGCCCAGCATGGGTAGCAAAGCCACAGCCAGCACCACAATGCCCATACCGCCCAGGAAATTCAGTTGCGCCCGGTAATACAAGATAGCCTTGGGCATGGTATCGAGACCTGACAGCACCGTACCACCGGTCGTTGTCAGACCAGAAACGGTCTCAAACACCGCATCCACCAATGGCATGTGCGGATTATCCGATAGCATAAACGGCAACGCGCCAATCAGTGACAACAAAAACCAGAACGCCACTACCACGACAAAACCATCCCGATTACGCAGTTCTGGCTTAAACCGACAGACCGGCAACCAGCACAGCAGCCCCAGTGCCAACATGACCCCCATGGCATGGGCGAACGGTAAAACCACATCATAACCATCGTAAAACCACGCTACGGCCATCGGTGGCAACTGGGTTACACTAAACAGGATCAGTAATACGCCCACCATGTACAGCGAGGTCTTGAGGGGCGAACGTTGCTGAACCGCCAGCCAAGTTTTATCAGTAGCTATTCCTGACTTAACCACATTTATCTCCAAAAATCTGGCAAAAACAGCAACAACAACGGAAAGATTTCCAGCCGTCCCACCAACATGGCTAACGACATCAACCAGGTTGCCGTGTCATTAAGCGTACTGAATCCCGACGCCGTATCGCCTAATCCCACGCCCATATTATTCAGACAGGCCGCTGTCGTGCCGAACGCCGTCACCAAATCGACGCCGGTAGCCGCCAGCGCCAACGAGAATGCGCAATAGCTGAAAATGTACAGATAATAAAATCCCCAAACTGCCTGCATCACCCGATCAGGAACCGGATGATCGTTCAGCTTCACTGAAATCTGCGCCGTGGGCCGAACCAGCAAGCGGGTTTCACGCACGCTCTGCTTATACAGCAACAAAAACCGAATGGCCTTGATGCCGCCACAGGTTGAACCGACGCAACCACCGAAAAAACTGCCCAGCAACAATAGCAGGGGAACGAATGCTGGCCAGCTCTCGTGAGCTGGATAACCTGCCGTGACTAAACCCGTGCCGGTAATAATCGAAATACCCTGAAAAGTCCCTAAGTGAATGGAATCCCACCATGACGTTTCATTCAAGTAAAGATGCAGACAGGCCAGTGCCACAATGCCAGCCACCACCTGCATACAAAACCGGAATTCAGCATCCAGAAACACCGCACTAAGACTGCGCACGCGCCACGCCAGAAAATACAGGGCAAAATTGACCATCGCCACCAGCATGAAAAATATCGTGATCCACTCAAACAACGGATTCTGGAAATAGCCGATGCTGGCGTCATGGGGCGCAAAACCGCCCAAGGCAATCGTGGTAAAGCTGTAGCAGATGGCATCGAACGGACTCATCCCCGCCAACCAGTACGCCAGAAAGCAGGCAATGTTCAGTCCAACGTAAATAAACCACAGGTTCTTGGCGGTCTCGGTAATCCGGGGCGTCAGCTTCTCATCCTTCATCGGGCCAGGCGTTGACGCCCGATAGAGCTGCATCCCACCAATCCCCAACATCGGCAACAGCGCCACCGCCAGCACCACAATGCCAATGCCCCCCAAAAAGTGTAGTTGCGCACGGTAGTAGAGGATGGCTCTGGGTAAATGGTCGAGGCCGATCAGCACCGAAGCGCCGGTCGTGGTCAAACCGGAAACGGTTTCAAACACGGCATCGACAAAACGCACTTGCGGCTGATCTGACAGGATGAATGGTAATGCGCCCAACAGCGAGGACAAGACCCAGAACGCCACCACCAGGATAAACCCATCGCGATTGCGCAAATCGACCTTAAACCGGCGCAACGGCAACCAGCAAATCAGCCCCAGCCCCAGCGACGCCCCGAGCGTCTGGGCGAAAGGCAACATCACCGCGTAACCATCGTAATACCAGGCCACCGCAATCGGCGGCAGCAAGGTCGCGCTGAACAGAATCAGCAATACGCCGACCATATACAGCCAGGTTTTGAACGGTGCCCGACGATAGGCCAATGGCGACGCTTTCCCGCCAAGCTTCGCTGCTTGATCACTCATCAATAAATCCTAATCACGTTCCTGCAACTTTAACTGGAAAATCCGCTAACCTGTACAGCCGATTATCGTGTGACCGATGTATGGGTTATTATGAGTAGAGAGACTCATACCGGGTCAATCCCGGATTCTCGCCGCCGGATTCGTGACCAGCGACCGGCGCTCTGAACGACGCCGATGCGCCTTGCCCAAGGAGAACCAGATGAAACTCACCAGCCCTGTTTTGCGTGACCATCAACCGATCCCCGCCGAGTATGCGTTTGGAATACCCGATCCCGAGCAACACGTTGTACTGGGTTCTAACACCAACCCGCCGCTGGCCTGGAGCGAGTTGCCACCGGAAACCCGTTCTCTGGCGCTGATTTGCCACGACCAGGACGTGCCCACCCAGGCGGACGATGTCAACCAGGAAGGTCGGCAAGTACCCGCCGATTTACTGCGCACGGATTTCTATCACTGGATTCTCGTCGATCTGGCGCCGACGCCCGACCATATCCTGGCCGGTGAATTTTCGGAGGGCGTCACCCCCGGCGGCAAGCCGGGACCCGAGGGGCCACGGGGAACACGTCAGGGCATCAACAATTATCGGGAGTGGTTTGCCAGCGATCCGGCCATGGCTGGCCGCTACTTCGGCTACGATGGCCCCTGTCCGCCCTGGAACGATAGCATCGTTCATCACTATATCTTCACCCTGTACGCACTCGATATCGACCGCTGCCCGGTAGAGGGCGATTTCACTGGCCCCGACGCCCTGGCGGCTATTGCCGGTCATGTCCTGGATCAGGCCAGCCTGACCGTCACCTATAGCCTGAACCCGGCTGTACCCACCTGACCCTTTCCCAAAACCTGCTCCGAAGTTACGAGGTGACTATGAGTCCTAACGAACCGTCCAGCGCCGACCAGCGCCGACAAAAACGCTGGTATCTGGTGATGTACCTGCGGGTCTACGATCAGGATACCCAGGAATTACTGGGCCATATTGTAGATATTAACAAGGATGGCATTCGCCTGGTCAGCGACAAGCCTATTCCGCCCAGCCGGTCCTACCGGCTATGGCTGGATGTGCCCAAGGAAAATGCCGCGCACCAGCGGATTTTTCTGGAAGCGGAGAGCCTGTGGTGTGGTCGGGATGTGAATCCGGACTTCTACGATACCGGTTTTCGCATCCTGAATATCGGGGCGTCAGCACTGCTGCAATTGCAACTGCTGATCGAAGAATTCAAGTTCTAGAATCAAACCACCCCGGCGCTACGCGCCACCCCTCCTTAACCAAGGAGGGGATCCTTGAATCTTCTGCTACTTGTCCAACCGGATGCTCGCAGGTCGGGTGGTCTCTTCAAACACTTCCCGATAACTGGCGTAAATCGCACAGACGGTCACTGGCCCGAGGATCAGGAACCCCAGACCGAAGGGAATGGCGGCAACAATCGCCAGTACGACATAAATCAGTCCGAAGACCAGAAAAGGCAACATATTGATCCAACAAGCCACGATACTGGCTTGTATCGCCGGCCAAGCGTTTTGTCGGCCCAGCATGACCAGCGGCACGCCATAGAACAGCGCCATGGCAACCACAAAACCAATGGCCAGCAGGATGAACGCAACGATCAGACCCACGCCCGCCAGAATACCGCCCATCGCTTCAGCAGGCATCTCCGATCCCGTACTGTCCAAAACGACCCCGGTCGCCACGCTGCCGCCGACAAAAATCATGATCACCAGCACCATCAACACCCCGCCCGCCACGCTGAACAAACCAAGCAGAATCAAGGGTCCCATCCGTTCCTGATCCCGAAATCCCTGGAACAGATGACCAACTTCCAGCGTCTCGCCCCGCGCCTGCGCCGCCGCGCCATACAGCATCCCGGCAGCCAATACCGGATTCAGCAGGGTATGGCCGATCATGCCCAGCAACGGAATTAGCGACAGCACCACGCTGATCGCCAGATAAACGAGCAGCATGACCACCCACAACCCCGGCGCTTTGGCGAACAATTGCCAGCCTTCAACGATCCAGCCCCAACCGCGCCCGGCCTCTGCACGAATTGCCGTCATAATGATCCCTCCCCTCCTGATAGCCTGAAAGGCAATCAGCATAGCGCAAAATCCCGATAAAAAAGCCCACCGACTCACGCCGACGGGCTTTTTCTACAGAATTCATCCAGCGCGAATTACAGCGCTTCAAACACCCCCGCCGCGCCCATGCCGGTGCCAATACACATCGTCACCATGCCGTATTTCCCGCCGCGCCGCCGCAACCCATGCGTCAACGTAGCCACCCGAATGGCTCCGGTTGCGCCCAATGGATGCCCCAGGGCAATCGCGCCGCCGAGTGGATTCACTTTGGCCGGATCGAGATGGAGTTCCCGCAACACTGCCAGACTCTGCGCGGCGAACGCCTCATTCAACTCGATCCAGTCCATATCCTCCTGCCGCAATCCCGCCAGTTCCAGCGCCTTGGGAATCGCGGCAATCGGGCCGATACCCATAATGTGCGCAGGAACACCCGCGACGGCATAACTGACGAACCGCGCCAGCGGCTGCAAATTCAATTGCTTCACCATCCGCTCGCTCATCACCAGCACCGCTGCCGCGCCATCGCTCATCTGCGAACTGTTACCGGCGGTCACGCTGCCTCTGGCGGCAAATACCGGCTTCAACTTCGCCAGCCCCGGCAAATTGCTATCAGGACGCGGACCTTCATCATTCTCGAAGACCCGTTCCCGAATGCGCACCTGCATGGTCTGCACATCCGGCGACCGATCCTGCACGGTGTACGGGAGAATTTCCGATTTAAATTCCCCATCGGCAATGGCGGCAATCGCCCGACGATGACTCTCCACAGCGAAAGCGTCCTGATCCTCGCGGGAAATTTTCCACTGCTCGGCTACACGCTCCGCAGTCAGCCCCATGCCGTAGGCAATGCCGACATTCTCATCACGGGCGAACACTTCGGGATTTAAGGCGATTTTGTTGCCGCCCATTGGAATCATCGTCATGGTTTCCGTACCGGCGGCCAGCATCACATCCGCCTCGCCCAAGCGAATCCGGTCGGCGGCCTGCGCCACCGCCTGCACCCCGGAGGCGCAGAACCGGTTGATGGTGATGCCCGGCACACTGTCCGGCAGCCCGGCCAGCAATAACCCGATCCGCGCCACGTTCATGCCCTGCTCGCCTTCTGGCATGGCGCAACCCACGATCACATCGCCGATCAGTTTCGGGTCCAGCCCCGGACATTGATTCAGCACCCCACGCAGCACATGCGCCAGCAGATCATCCGGGCGGGTATTGCGAAAGACGCCGCGCACTTTGCCCACCGGCGTCCGCACGGCGGCGACGATATAAGCATCCTGTACTTGCTTGCTCATAAAAGTTGCTCCCATCAATCAATTACGCAGTGGCTTGCCGGTCTTGAGCATCTGCTCAATCCGGGCCTGGGTCAGCGGAGTCTTAGCCAGTTCCACAAAATTGCGGCGCTCCAGACCCAGCAGCCATGCCTCATCGACCATGGTGTTCGGATCGACATCGCCGCCGCACAACGCCTCGGCAATACTCAACCCCAACCGGTAGTCATGGGGCGAGATGAACCCGCCATCGCGCATATTGACCAACGCCATTTGACAGGCAGCTATCCCGGTGCGTCCGGCTACCCGAATTTGCCGGGGTTGTGGCGGCCGATAGCCGGTTTCCGCCAATGCCCTTACCTGTGCCTTGGCGACGTAGAGCAACTCATTGGGATTGAACACGATCACATCGGACGCTTTCAGATACCCGATTTGCCGGGCTTCCTCGGCGCTGCGCGAGACCTTGGCCATCGCCATCGCTTCGAAATACGGGCGCAGGAACGGCAGCAAATCGCCGCCTTTCGCCTCGGTCATGGCGCGTAAGGCAAACTCCTTGCACCCACCGCCGGCCGGAATCAGGCCAACGCCCACTTCCACCAGGCCGATATAGCTCTCCAGCGCCGCCACCACCCGGTCGCAATGCATCAGAAACTCGCAACCGCCGCCCAGCGCCAACCCTTGCGCCGCCGCAACTACCGGAATCGCCGAATAGCGCAGCGCCGCCGTGGTTTCCTGGAATTGGGCGACGATGCGGTCAATGACGGCAAAATCGCCCGCCATCAACACCGGGACGACCGGTGCCAGATTGGCTCCAGCGCTGAACGGCGCTGCGGTTTGCCACAGCACCAGCCCACTGAATTGCTGTTCAGCGATTTTCAGCGCCTCCAGTACACCGTCCAGCACATCATCGCCGATGACATGCAGCTTGGTCTTAAAGCTGAGAACGCCAATGTCATCACCGGTCGTCCACAGTCGCACGCCGGTATTTTCAAACACCGTCTGGCCGTAACGATGCGGCGCTTCGCCCAATACCTGCTCGGGATGGAGTTGGCGCTGATAAACCGGCAACGCCGAACGCGGCTTGTAAGCATCTTCCGCTGCTGAATAGGAGCCTTCGGGCCGATGAACCCCATCCACTTGCCGAACCCAGGGCGGCAAGGGCGTCCGGGTCATGGCCTTGCCCGCCGCAATATCTTCTTCAATCCAGGCCGTGACCTGCTTCCAACCCGCCGCCTGCCAGATTTCAAACGGCCCCTTGCTCCAGCCAAAGCCCCAGCGAATGGCAAAATCGACATCGCGGGCGTTATCGGCAATGTCCGCCAGCAGCGTTGCCGCGTAATGGAACGCATCGCGATGAATCGCCCACAGAAATTGCGCCTGGGGATGGTCGCTGGCGCGTAGCGCGGCGAATTTCTCGGCAGGATTTTTGATCTTCAGAATCGCCTGCACCGCGTCATCCGGCTTGGCTCCCGCATCCCGATACTCGCCAGTCGCCGGGTCCAGCACCTGCTTACCCTTGTTGGCGTAAATGCCGACCTTGGTTTTCTGCCCCAGTGCGCCCTTCTCAATCAGCGTCGTCAGCCAGACCGGCGGATTGAAATACTGCCGCCACGGATCATCCTGCAACGTCAGCGCCGATCCTTTGAACACATGGCCCATGGTATCCAGACCCACCACATCGGCGGTGCGATAAGTGGCGCTCTTGGGTCGGCCAATCGCCGGACCGGTCAGCGCATCCACCAAATCCAGACTCAGCCCGAAGGCTTGCGTGTGATGAATCGTCGCCGCCATGGAAAACACGCCAATGCGGTTAGCGACAAAGTTAGGCGTGTCCTTGGCGCGAACCACGCCCTTGCCCAGGGTGCTGACCAGGAACGTTTCCAGCAAATCAAGAATCGCCGAGTCAGTGGTCTGGCAGGGAATAACTTCCACCAGCGCCATATAGCGCGGCGGATTGAAAAAATGGATGCCGCAGAAGCGCGAACGCACATTCTCCGGCACCGATTCGGCCAACTGACTCAGGCGCAGGCCGGAGGTATTCGTGGCCAGAATCGCCCGGTCATTGAGATAGGGCGTCACCCGCTTGTACAGATCGGCTTTCCAGTCCGGGCGCTCGGCGATGGCTTCAATCAGCAGGTCGCAATTCCGCAATTCTTCCAGATGCTGGTCATAGTTGGCCGGTTGAATCAGCGAGGCCCGTTCCTTGAACGCGAACGGCGCGGGACTCATTTTGGCCAGGCTGGCGATAGCTTTGGTGACAATCCCGTTGGGATCGCCGTCTTTAGCCGGCAGGTCAAACAACACTACTGGCACTTCGGCGTTGGCCAGATGAGCGGCGATTTGCGCCCCCATCACCCCCGCGCCCAGAACCGCCACCCGGCGGATGGCTGCTGCGTTATTCATGCGAAAATATCCTCTCAGGCTGTCAAAACGCCTCTTTACCCCAACGCCCGAACAAGGAGGCTGGGAAATAATGACGCCAAAAATAAAGCTGGAGCATAGCCCCCGGCTTTCTCGATTTGGCTAATCGCCGATTTTTTTAAGTCAATAACCAACAAACCGATGAAGCGTGGCATCATCCATTTGTCAACATGCGCGAAAAAAAAGTGTGGCTCCTGGTGCCATGGTTTCGGTTTAAAGGCTGTCTAAAAACTCACTGATTGAGTGGAGCCGGCTTCCAGCCGACTTAAACCCGCCGAAAGCCGGTTCCACATCAAAATTTTCTTAAAAATCATTACGAAGTTTTTAGGCAATCTCTTATGCTTATGGAAAGACCACGCCAACCAACGTCAGAGCAGGAAGATGGAAAGAAACGCTAAAACCCCATGCCGCAGTCTTATTGGTATTCCCTTGGGCGATATTACGGGCATCGGCCCGGAAATTGTCGCCATGGCGCTGGCGCAACCGGCGATTTATGAAACCGCCCGCCCTCTGGTCATCGGCGAAGCCAGCGCCCTGCGGCGAGCGTTACAAATTACCGGGCTGACTAACCTGGATATTCACATCGTGAATGACCCGGCTGAAGGTGTTTACCAGCACGGCGGCATCGATCTGGTCGATCTGGCCAACATCGACGCCCGCACGGCACCTTTTGGTCAGGCGCAGGCCCAGGCAGGACGGGCCGCTTACGAGTTTATCGTCAAGGCCGTAGAGTTATGCCAGGCGGGCAGCATCGACGCACTGGCCACCACGCCGATCAACAAGGAAGCGCTCAAAGCCGCCGGTATCCGCGACATCGGGCACACCGAACTGCTGGGCCGCCTGACCGGCATCGCCGATCCATTAACCCTGTTTCAGGTTTTTAACCTGAAAGTCTTCTTCCTCAGCCGACATGTTTCCCTGGCAGGGGCGATCAAACTGGTCACGCGCAAGCGGGTTCTCGACTACCTCGAGCGGTGCGCCGAGGCGCTCAAGGCTCTGGGTATATCCCGCACCCGACTGGCGGTCGCCGGACTTAACCCCCATTGCGGCGAACATGGCCTGTTCGGCCATCAGGAAACCCGGGAACTGGAACCCGCCATCGCTGACGCCCGCGCCCTCGGTCTGGATGTCGTCGGCCCCATCGCCGCCGATTCCGTCTTCCATCTGGCCCGGGAAGGTGCCTTTGACGCCGTGCTGTCGCTCTATCACGACCAGGGACACATCGCGACCAAAATGGTGGATTTCTACCGCACCATCGCGGTCACCATCGGCCTGCCCTTTATCCGCACCTCGGTCGATCACGGCACTGCCTTCAATCTGGCCGGTACGGGCCAGGCTAATCCGCTGAGCATGGTCGAAGCGATCCGGCTGGCAGCGGAATATGCGCCGAATTATCAGGGATTAGCGAGTAGCGAGTAGCGGGTGGCGATTTCCAATAGCGCCTCGCGGGTTCGGGGGAGCGATTCGCGATCTACGCCTAACACCTGCGCCACTTCCAACAGCAACGGCGGTCGCAACCGCGCTTGATGCAACAGTTCCCGATTGCTCAGTACTGCCGTCGTCTCGCCCTGAATCCGCACCGCGCCTTCGTGGAAAATCGCGACTTCATCGGCCCAGGTGTAGGCTAGTTCCACATCGTGGGTGGAAAAGACCAAGGTCGCGCCGGCCTCGTGCAATTGCCGCAGGACGCCCAGTAAATGCGTGACCCCATGCGGATCAAGACCGGCAGTCGGTTCGTCCAGTACCAGCACTTCCGGGCGCATCGCTACAATCCCGGCAATCGCCGCCCGTTTCTTCTGGCCAAAACTGAGGGTATGCGTCGCCCGTTGCGCCAAGTGGGCTATCCGCAATGCCTCCAGCGCCTCTTGCACCCGCTCGCGGGTCTCCGCCGCCGACAGCCCCAGGTTCAACGGCCCGAATGAAATGTCCTGTTCCACGGTGGCGGCGAACAACTGATCATCCGGCTCCTGCAACACCAGCCCCACCCGCCGCCGCCAGTCGTTCAGCGCCTGACGGGCATAGCTCACGGGCTGACCGTCAAGCCGGATTTCGCCGTGCGTGGGCCGGAACGTGCCATTCAAATGCAGCAGCAGCGTGGTCTTGCCGGAGCCGTTCGCGCCGAGAATGGCCAGCTTCTGCCCCTTGCGGATCTGCAAATGCAGATCGCGCAGCGCCACCACGCCCCCCGGATACCGATACTCCAGTTCGTGAACCGCCAGCAGCGGCACCGTCATAACCATTCACGCAGCAACCCGCCCAGCAGGCCGATCCCCCCGACCAGCGTCATCACTGTCGCCAGATGCGGCCATGACAGCGGACGCTCCGGCGTCAACACCCGCAACTCGCCCGTGTATCCCCGCGCTGCCAAGCCCCGTTCCAACCGTTGCGCCCGATCCAGCGCCCGTTGGAACAGATTACCCGCCAACAGACCCGTCGAATGCAGGCTCCGATCAAAGCGCGCATAACCCAGCCGCGCCGCTTGCGCCTGTTGCCCGGTCAACGCTCGCTCGGCAAACACAAAAATCAACCGGTACATCAGCAACATCAATTCCACCACACTGGCCGGTGTTCCCAGTCGCCGCAGCAATGGTGCCCAATCGGTCAGCGGTGTGGTCAGGGTCAAAAACGCCAGACAACTGACCGCCGCCAGCGCCCGCACCGTAGTTTCCAGCGCCAGCCACCCGCCAGCCGGGGCAAGTTGCACACTGAACCCATCGACAAAATTCACCGAGATCGCCAGAAACGGCGCACCGGCTAACAGAAAGGCGGCAGGAATTGTCATCACGCTCACGAACGCCCGCACCGGTACGCCTGCGCCCCACACCGTCGCCAGCGCCATGCCGATCAGCACCAGCGGCCCGGTGGTCAGCGGCGGCAGAAACAGCGTCAATAACAGGAGCGTGAAGGCGGGCAACAACTTTTCCAGGGGATGCCGGTCGCGCCAGCGATTCGTCCAGGCATGATGATCAATCGCCCGCATCAGCACGATCCCGCCGACCCTGCGCCCGACCGCGCCGGAAGCCGAGGTAATAACCCAGAATTCCCGCGCCCAGCGCCGCCTGTAGTGCAAACAGACCGCTGGCAATTTCCGGCGGCGGTTCCCACACGAAGTCAAACCACGGTTGATAATCCGGATGCAACGCGGCGACAAGGGCCATCGCCTGCCCATCGGTTCCGGCAAATTCAGCGCCCTCTTGGTGACTGCCGATCCATACCGAACCGACAATCAACGCGACCGCCAGCAGCAACAGTCCGATATTTTGCGCTTTCATGTCCGGGTCTCCGTCGCCAGCGCCGGACGCAGGAACTGGAGACTTTGCAATTCTTCGCCGCTGTATTCCCGCAGGAAATTGACGATCACCACCGTCAACAGCCCTTCCACGACTGCCAACGGCAACTGGGTCGGAGCAAATACGCCGGCGAATTTGAGGAATGATCCCGTTATCCCGCTCACGGGATCGGGAAAGGCCAGAGCGAGTTGTCCCGCTGTGGTCAGATAGGTGGCCCAATCGCCTAGCATCGCGGCCAGAAACACACTCAGCGCCAACGACGCCCCCAGCCACTGCGTACTGCGTAACACCGTATAGGCGACCCAGGGACCCACAATCGCCATGGAAAAGACATTCGCGCCCAAGGTCGTGATGCCGCCATGCGCTAACAGCAGCGCCTGAAACAGCAAAACCAGCGTTCCCAGCAATGCCATCACCGCCGGGCCAAACAGGATCGCCCCCAGCCCGGTGCCCGTCGCATGAGAACAGCTCCCGGTCACCGAGGGCAACTTGAGCGACGAGATCAGGAAAGCGAACGCGCCTGCCGCCGCCAGCAGCAACTTGGTTTGCGGCTGATCCTGCATCAGGCGATTGACCCGCCAGGCGCTGACGATGACAAAGGGCAAGGCGACGGCGGTCCATGCCGCGGCATGTAGCGGCGGCAAAAAACCTTCGGTAATATGCATGGCAAAAGGATCTCCCCTGGTTTTGGAGCAGCAGGTTCAAGGGGAGGAGGCTTCTTGAAGAAGGGCTACCGGAACTGGCAGGCAGCGCACACTCGGCAGGAGACCGTCCGCAACCCCGGAGCACCCCGCCCGGAAATACGTGGATGAACAACATCGGCAGGTCTCCTGGCTTACAGGTCTTCGTCGCTCGCCCAGCCTTCCCAGCCTGATTGGCCAGTGGCTCGCGGGGGGCGCGACTCGCTGTTTACAGTTGCGGGGGCAGCTCTGGAATCAGCGGCGCTATTACCGCTTCACCAGATTCCCTCCCATCGGACCCAATGTCCGTGGGAAACCCATGTTGTTTGTCAGGTGATGCTAACGCCCGACTGGTCATGGCGTCAATCCACATTTGTACCGACCGGATCTACACTCCCTACTGCCACGCCCGCTGCCCGATCATCGGGTTTCCGTTACTAACCTTTCATGTTGGCCCTTTGGCTTTTAAACTAGCAGCGTCTATTGTTTTTCCTTTGGCGGTTTCTGAAACTTTACCTATTTTCGATAAAACAAAATTGTTAGTTATTGTTACTCTAAAGAAATCTATCGCTCAATCGCCAACCCTGGCGCCGGAATCCTTATGAATGAGAAACGCCTGCTGATTGTTGATGATGAACCTGCATTCGGAGAATTCGTCTCCCAGGTGGCCCAGACGCTGGGTTATGAGGTGCGGGTTACGATGGACGGCAAGACCTGCCAGGAATGCTATCCCGACTTCCTGCCCACGACGATCATGCTCGACATGGTGATGCCCGACATGGATGGGAACGAACTGCTGCTCTGGTTGTTGCAACAAGGCTATTCGGCAGATCTGATCATCACCACGGGCTATAACCCAGACTACGCCAGCGACGCCAAGATTTTGGCGGAGTTTAACGGATTGCGCACTGTGACGACCCTGGTCAAACCGTTCAGCCTGGCCCGCCTGCGCGCCCTGCTCAGCGGCCAGCCTCCTGCGACTGGCGCTGCAACGCGATAATCCGCGTCCATGAATCCCCTTCCCCGGAATGCTGAACGTGCGGTGAAAGAACGCCCGCTGCACCGACAACTGCTGCTATCCCACCTGTCCGTAGCGCTGGTTGGCATCGTCATCCTGCTGGCCGCCCTGGTTGCCACCTACGAACTGCGCAGCCGGATCGTGCTGCTGGCGCATGAAGGCGCGCCCATGGCCCAGGCTTCCTTGCGAGTCCTGGCCGGGGTGCAGTATTCCATGGCCAGCCTGCGCGGCTGGGTCAGTCTGGGCGATCCGCACTTTTTACAAGACTGGCGCCAGGCCTGGGATCAGGACATTCAGCCCGCCGTCGCCGTCATGAAACAGTGCCAGGGTCTGTCCAGGAAAGCCTGCGTTCCAGAGCGCCTCCAGGAGTTGCAAGCGCTGTTAACCAAATTACAGACCGTCCAAAAACGGGTGCAGACCGCAGCGACTCCTGAACATTTCCCGCAAGCCGCAACCGAACCGGTCGATCCCCTTGCCCAACAACTCATGGCCCTGGACGCCGATCCATTGGCCAATCGCGTCATTGCCCTGGCGACGATTATGGTCACCGAGGCTGAAGCCCGCTTGGAAAAGGACGCAGAGGCGGCCTGGATCGCCAGCATCGCGACCACCGTGATCCTGATCATCACCGCGCTGGCGATGCTGATCGTCGCCTACCTCATGTCCAGAAACCGCGCCCGGTCCCTGGCCCGCCCCATCGCTGCGCTGGCCGAGGCCACCCGACGCCTGGAAGGCGGCTACCCGACCGATGATCTCCCGATCAGTCGTAATGACGAACTGGGCGAACTCACCCGCTCTTTCAACCACATGCGCGCCAAGATTCAACAGGCGCAGGCGGAATTGCGCGATGCCAACGCCCTGCTGGAACAACGGGTTGCTGAACGCACCACGCAATTGGCCATAACCAATGCCTCCCTGACGCAGGAAATCGAATTTCGTAACCAGACGGAAAAAGCCTTGCGGGAAAGCGAAGCGCGCATCCGCGCCATGACCCGGGCCATTCCGGATCTGGTGTTCGTGCTCGACGCTGAAGGCCGCTATCGTGAGGTTCTCGCAGCCGGACGGGAGTGGGATACCCACCGAATCACGCCGGTTCCTGGACGATTTCCGGCGGAGGCCCCCCGTCAGGAACTCCGTTCACGCCGAGAGCTTCCGGGCCAACCACCGGCGAACACCGTATCCGGGATGATTCCGGTTCGCGGCAAACTGCTGAGTGAGGTTCATTCCCCGGAAATGGCGAAGTTTTTTATCGAGGTCATCCACCGGGCGCTGGAGACTCAACAAATTCAAGTCGCTGAATACGAGCTATCCACTACATCGGGATTACGCTGGTTTGAATCACGCACCGCGCCGCTGGATATCCCCATGATTGATCAGCGCTTGACCACGGTTAATCGGGCGCAACTGCCCTTGTTTGATCTGCCGGAAAGCCCACCGGTGGAAAAACGCGCTGCGATTGTGGTCGCCCGCGACATCACCAAGCGCAAACAGGCGGAAACTCAACTTCGTCAAGCCCAGAAAATGCAGGCCATCGGTCAACTCACCGGCGGTATTGCTCATGATTTCAACAATCTGCTTGCGGTTATCATGGGCAATCTGGAACTGTTGCATGAGCAACTGGTGGTGCATCCCCGCTTGTACGAACTGGCGCTGCAAGCCCTGCGCGCCGTCGACCGGGGCGCAGCCCTGACCCGGCGGCTGTTGATCTTCGCCCGCCGCCAACCCCTGCAAGCGCAACCGACCGATTTGAACAAGCTGGTGCTGGGCATGATCGAACTGATTCGCCGCACCCTGGGGGCTAATATCCAGATTCACACGCTCCTCGCGCCGGACTTGGAGCAAACCTTCGTCGATCCTGACCAGTTCGAAAGCAGCCTGCTTAATCTGGTCATCAACGCCCGCGACGCCATGCCGCAGTCCGGACGACTGGTGCTGGAAACCACGAATGCCTTCCTCGATGAAGACTATGCCGCCACCCATCAGGACGTACAGCCGGGTGCCTATGTGGTGTTAACGGTCAGCGATTCCGGCATGGGCATGGCCCCCGAGGTGCTGGAACGGGCGTTTGAACCCTTTTTCACCACCAAGGAAACCAGCAAAGGCAGTGGTCTGGGATTAAGCATCGTTTACGGTCTGGTCAAACAGTCCGGGGGCCATGTTTCCATTTACAGCGAACTGGGCCGTGGTGCCACGGTGCGACTGTACCTGCCGCGCATTCACACGACCGCACCGGCCGCACTGGAAACATCCGACGCCAGCCCAGTGTACAAGGGGCGCGGCGAGCTGATTCTGGTCGTTGAAGATGACGTCGATGTGTGCCTGTTCGCGGTCAAGGCTCTGCACAGTCTCGGCTATCAAACCTATCAAGCCGGCGACGCAGAACATGCCCTGGAAATTCTTGACGCCAACCCCGAGATTGCCCTGCTCTTTACCGATATTGTGCTGCCCGGCGACCGGGATGGCGTGCAACTGGCCACCGAGGCGATGCACCGCCGTCCTGGATTGCCGGTCCTGTTCACTTCCGGCTATACCGAACACATGCTGGTCAGCGGCCGTGAGTTATCCGACGGTGTGGAAATGCTGACTAAACCTTATCGCAAGGCTGAACTCGGCAACAAGCTGCGCACCTTGCTCAATCGGCACGCTAAACCTTGATGAAATCGACTAAAACAAAAATCATGCAATACTCCGGGCTTTTTATCAGCAATGACTATACTGATACCGATAGTCTGACTGAACGAGTAGGGCGCAAGCGTTCCCGTTCTTTATCAAGGCCCACTGTTAGCCTGTACCCATAACAATAACAATATGGACATATCCTCCGCCGAACCGGTCAAGCCGCCCACGCTGATACGCCAATGGCTGCTTTCCCACCCATTGATAACCGTGCCGGGCTTCATTGCCATCGGTACGGCTCTGACGTTCCTTATGGAATCACACTCCCCCACGATGCTACTGGCGGATATTCTGGTCTGGGGCCTGTCATTGACGATGCTGAGCCTGCTGGTGAGCGCCTACTTCATCGCCCAGCGCCGCGCCAGGGCTTTGGCCACTGCTAATGCGACGCTACTACGCGAAATCGACGTGCGCCGCCAGACGGAAAACGCCCTGCGCACCAGCGAAGCGCGCTTGCGGGCCGTGATCCATGCCCTGCCCGACCGGGTCTTCATCGTCGATGAGAACGGTCTCTATTGCGATGTACTGGCCGACCCGCGCAATGGATCCTTGACCACCTCGACCTGTCTCAAGGGCAAACGACTCCATGACGTCCATGACCCGGACAAAGCGGAGTTCTTTCTCGACCTGATTCGGGGCGCACTGGAGATCCAGCAGATTCAGGTCGCCGAGTACGAGCTAAAGACCCGTTCGGGGCCACGCTGGTTCGAATCCCGCACCGTACCCCTGGATGTGCGCTTCGATGACAAACTCGCCACGATGGTCGTCGTCCGCGATGTCACCGAACGCAAACAGGCTGACTCCCAATTCCGCCAGGCGCAAAAGATGCAGGCCATTGGCCAGCTCACAGGCGGCATTGCCCATGATTTTAATAACCTGCTTGCGGTCATCATGGGCAATCTGGAACTGCTCCACGAACAACTGACCGCTCAGCCCCGGTTGCTGGATCTGACGCAGCAGGCGCTGAAATCGGTCGACCGGGGCGCGAATCTCAGCCGACGATTGCTGGCGTTCGCCCGCCGCCAGCCCTTACTGGCGCAACCGACTCATCTGAATCAACTGGTGTTGGGAATGCTGGATTTGATGCAGCGCACACTGGGTTCGGCCATCCGTGTTGACAAAGCGCTATCGACCAACCTGGCCATGACGCTGGTGGATCCTGGCCAAATTGAGAACGCGCTCCTTAATCTGGTCATCAACGCGCGTGACGCCATGCCGCGCGGTGGCCGACTGTTGATAGAAACGGCGAACGTCCTGCTGGATGAAGCCCAAGTCGCCCTGTATCAGGAAGACGTGCGGCCTGGCCCCTATGTGATGCTGGCGGTTCGGGATACCGGATCGGGCATGTCCCGGGACGTGCTGGAACACGCCTTCGAACCGTTTTTCAGCACCAAGGATGCCGGACGGGGCAGTGGTCTGGGTCTGAGCATGGTCTACGGCCTGGTCAAGCAGTCCGGTGGCCATATCACCATTGATAGCGAACCGGGCCGGGGCGCTAATGTGCAGTTATATCTACCCCGAATCGAATATCAGGATGTGAACACGCCGACCGAACCTTCGGCATCCGATATGCACCTTCAGGGGCAGGGTGAACTCATTCTGGTCGTTGAAGATGACGCCAACGTCCGGTTGTTTGCCGTAGCGGCGCTGGAACGACTGAATTATGCCGTTCGCCAGGCCGGTACAGCGGCTATGGCCCTACAAATTCTGGATGCCACGCCGGACATCGATCTCCTGTTTACCGACATCGTGCTGCCCGGCGATATGGATGGGGTGCAACTGGCCGCTGAGGCGCAACGTCGCCACCCCGGTCTACCCGTGCTGTTTACTTCGGGCTATACGGAACATGCGCTGGTGGGCGATGGCCGGATCACGGAAGGCGTTGACGTGCTGACCAAGCCTTACCATAAGATTGAACTGGCCCGGAAGTTGTGCCTGCTGCTCAGGTCGGCTGGATGAACCATCGCTATTTGGCCGGTACAATCCCGACCTGATCGCTACCACTTTAAAGACCCTCATGTCCCCTACGATCTCTTCGCCTCCCGCTGTTCTACTGATCGGCCACGGCACGCGCCGCGCTGCCGGCGTTGCCGAATTTCACCATCTGGCTGACCAGTTACAACAGGCTCTGCCTGATCGAACCTGTCTGGCGGCTTTTCTGGAACTGGTTGAGCCGGGTATCCCGGCGGCGCTGGATACGCTGCAGCAACAAGGCTTCCGCTGCATCACTGCCCTGCCCGCGCTGTTGATGGCCGCCGGTCATGTCAAAAATGATATTCCGGTCATGCTCAAGGCTTTTCAGACGGAACACCCGGACGTTGACATCACCTTTGGCGCGGATTTGGGCATTCATCCGAACCTGCTGCACGTCGCTGGCGAACGCATCGAGAGCAGCGAAGCCGGTTTTGGACCAGGCTATGACCGGCGGGATACGCTGCTCATGGTCATCGGGCGCGGCAGTTCCGATCCGGACGCCAATTCCAACATCAGCAAGATCACCCGCATGTTGTGGGAAGGTCTGGGCTTTGGCTGGGCGGAAACGGCTTATACGGCGGTATCGGCACCATTGATGGCGGATGCACTGGAACGCACGCACCGACTCGGTTTTAAGCAGGTCATCGTTTTCCCCTATTTGCTGTTCACCGGTCGACTGGTCGAGCAGGTGCAGGCGACGGTAGACGCCTATCAACACCGCCATCCCGACGTTCAGGCCATCGTCGCGCCCTATTTGAACGCCCATCCACTGGTGGTCGCGACCTTCCTGGAACGGCTGACCGAGGCGGAAGACGGCGCGGCGCAGATGAACTGTCAGTTCTGCGCGTACCGGACGCCCATGATTGGTCGGGAAGACTGGCAGGGCGTGCAGCAAACCACGGATCACCACTGAATTCCCTCTCACCCCCATCCCTTTTCCACCGCGAGAGGGGATTATCCTGGAGTTGCCATGCCCCGCTTTGATTATCTTCGTGATCCCGACGACATTGAACGCCAGTCGTTCGTGCAAATTCGCCAGTTAACGGATCTGTCCCGCTTCGATGCGGATCAGCAACAAGTCGCTATGCGCCTGGTTCACACGTCCGGCGATCCGAATATCGTCCATGATCTCCATTTCAGTCCCGGCGCAATCGAAGCGGGACGGGCGGCGCTGGCCCAGAGCGCGGCGGTGCTGTGCGATATTGAAATGGTCAGTCACGGCATCAGCAAGCGCTATCTCCAGGGGCCGGTGCATTGCTTCCTGAACGCGCCGAACGTCGCGGAACGCGCCCGTGAAACTGGTGAAACCCGTTCCATGGCGGCGATGGCCGAATGGCCGGCGCATCTGGCCGGTTCGATTGTCGTGATCGGCAACGCCCCCACCGCCCTGTTTCATTTACTGGAACTCCTGGATGAAGGCGCACCCCGTCCGGCGCTGATCATCGGGATGCCGGTGGGCTTTATCAACGCCGCTGAATCCAAGCAGGCGCTGTGGGACGTGGCACCGGGCGAATTGCAAACACCCTGCATTACCCTGCTCGGTCGGCGGGGCGGCAGCAGTCTGGCGGCAGCGACGCTGAACGCCCTGGCGCGGATGGCGCACGGCATTCGGTTTTGATGACGATGTTGCTGGACTGGCCCGGTTCCCCGATTCACGTCGTCGGCATGGGCATTGAAATCGGCGCATTGAGTCCAACGGCGCGGGCGGCGCTGGAGCAGGCGGAATGCATCATCGGCGCAACGGCGCATCTGGCGGCTTTCCCGACTGTGACCGGAGAGAAAATCCCTTATCCCAGTCCCATGAGCGGCCTGCGAAATCTACTCTGCGCCCATGCCGGTCAACGCATCGCCCTGCTGGCTTCCGGCGATCCGCTGTTCTACGGCATCGGTCAGACCCTGCTGCGTGACCTGTCGCCGGAACATCTGGTCTTTCATCCCAACGTCTCCAGCCTGCAGGCCGCTTTTGCCCGATTGGGCCGACCGTGGCAACAAGCCCGATTACTCAGTCTGCATGGACGGCCACTGGCGACGTTGCGCACCGCTTTGCAAGGCGGTCAGCTCTACGCTCTGCTCACCGACCGGGAGAATTCACCGATAGCCATAGCCCGGTTGCTGGTTGATGCCGGATTTGGCGAATCGGCGCTGTGGGTCGCTGAGAATTTGGGAATGCCGGGCGAACGGTTCCGCGCTTTTCAGGCGACGGAACTGGCGGCGGCGACAATGGAATTTTCCCCGCTGAACGTCGTCATTGTTGAAACGCATGGACCCGGCGGCGTTTTACCCGAATTCCCCGGCATCCCCGACGAGCGATTCAGCACCGGGGCCGAACCCGGCAAAGGGTTACTCAGCAAGCGGGAAGTGCGGTTAACGATTCTCTCGCTGCTGGCACCGCGTGCCGGTGAAGTGGGCTGGGATGTGGGAGCGGGCTGTGGCGGTGTATCCGTGGAATGGGCGCGCTGGAATGCACTCGGCGATGTCTACGCCATCGAGTGTCATCCCGACCGGTTGGAACATCTCGGCATTAACCGCGAACGGTTCGGCGTGGTGGCCAATCTGCACATCGTCTCTGGCCGCGCCCCGGCAGTGCTGGTGGATTTGCCGGACCCGGCGGCGGTGTTCATCGGCGGGAGCAGTGGTAGTTTGCGCGAGATGCTGGATACGGTCTGGACGCGGTTGCTGCCGGGCGGGCGACTGGTCGCCAGCGCCGTGACCGAGGATAGCCGGGTGGAACTGCATAGTTTTGTCGGCGACCGCGAGGCCGAGTGGACCGAGTTAAGCATCGCCCGCAGTGAACGCTTGGCCGGGCAGCGGGTGATGCGCCCGTACTTGCCGGTATTGTTGATGAAGTTGGAGAAGCCGAGATGACAGGTACTTTATATGGAGTGGGCGTCGGGCCGGGCGACCCGGAACTGTTGACGCTGAAAGCCGTGCGGATTCTGCAAAGCGTCCCGGTGGTGGCCTATCCCGCGACCCCGCAAGGCAGCGCCCAGGCCCGCGATATTGCCGCCGCCTGGCTGGAAGGCAAACGGGAAATTCCGATTACCATGCCCTGTATGCTGGATCGCGGCCCGGTCAATGCCGGATATGATGCTGCGGCGATTCGGATTGCTGAAGAACTGGACGCCGGGCGAGATGTAGCGATTCTGTGCGAAGGCGACCCGTTGTTCTATGGCAGTTTCAGCTACCTGCTACACCGCCTTGGCGAGCGGTTTCCCTGCGTCGTGATTCCCGGCATCAACTCAGTCAACGCTGCTGCTGCCGCCGCTGCCCTGCCCCTGATGACCGGCGAACAGCGGTTGACCGTGATTCCAGCCACCGCCGGGGATGACGCCTTGCGTCAGGCACTGCTGAACAGCGATAGCGTGGCCATTCTCAAACCGGGCCGACATCGACCACGCCTGCTGGAATTGTTGCGGGAAACCGGACGGGCCGAGGATACGCTATACATCGAACAGGCGAGTCGGCCTGCGCAACAGATTATCCGGCGCTTCGCGGATATTCCGGCCACACCGGGACCGTATTTTGCGCTGTTTCTGGTGATTCGGGCCGGAAGTTCGGATTGAAAGCCATTGATCCGGAAGTTATTTGGGGAGGAACTGATTAATGGTTTCCATCAGAGTGCCTTCCTCGACCGGCTTAATGACATAACCTTTCGCACCTTGCCGCGCCCCCCAGATCTTGTCGGTTTCCTGATCCTTGGTGGTCACGATAATTACCGGGATATGCTCGGTCGAAGCGTTCTTGGTGATCTGCCGGGTCGCCTGAAACCCGTTGATCTTGGGCATCACGACATCCATTAGCACCAAATCGGGCACTTCAGCCAAGGCAACGGCAACGCCCTCCTCGCCGTCCGTAGCGCTCAGAACCTCGTGTCCATGCTTTTTGAGAATTCTGCTGAGACTCAGCATCTGGGTGGGCGAGTCGTCAACGATTAGTATGCGGGCCATGCTGCCACTCCTGGGATGATCTTGCGTATCTGTTGACGCCAACGGCAAAACCGGGCGATAAAAATAATCAGGGCTGAACCAAGCTCTTCTCGATAAATCTAGCTAACTCTGCGACGTGCGCCAAGAGTCATCATCGATAAAATCCAGCGCGGACCGGAATCGTTTGCTGATGATGGGGACAGTTCGCTAACGCATGATAGGATACTCGACAAATCAGTTCAATTTGAGGATTTTTTCATGAGCGATTCAACTTCTGGTCTTTTTTCCCGGCTGGCGCTGGCGCTACGCGCCGGTTGGCGAATACTGGTCGATCATCATTTCGCCAGTAGCGTACAACGGCTGGAACGCAGTGAACTCACTGCGCCTGCGCCAGCAGTTACCGAACTGCCCAAGCCCGCCGCCCTGCGTGATGCATTACCCGATTCGGCGCTGCAATTACTGGCTCTGTTGCAACACGAAGGACGATTTGTGGATTTCCTGGAGGAAAACGTCACCGCTTATTCCGATGCCGACATTGGCGGCGCGGCGCGGGTCGTCCATGAGGGTTGCCGCAAGGTGATCCGTGAGTACCTGGACATCGAACCGGTGCGCGAAGAAGCCGAGGGTGTGCGACTCACGCTGCCCGCCGGCTTTGATGCGACGGCAGTAAGGTTAACCGGCCATGTCGTCGGCCAGCCGCCATTCACTGGCACCCTGATGCATCGCGGCTGGCGAGTTCGGCAGATGACGCTGCCCAAATTGGCTGAGGGCCATGATGTCCGGGTGCTGGCCCCGGCGGAGGTTGAGCTGTGAGCAAAATCCGCTATGCGGTCGGCATCGATCTGGGTACCACGCACTGCGTCATGGCCGCCGTCGATCTGACTGCCAGTGACCACGATACCGTGGCCGAACAGATCGCGGCTATTCCACAATTGACTGCGCCCGGTGCGGTTGAAGAACGGTCGATGCTGCCCTCGTTTCTGTACCTGGCGCATCCTGATGAATTACGGGCAGAGGACCGGGTGTTGCCGTGGGGCCAGTCGCCCGCCTTTGTCGTCGGCGAATTGGCCCGGACCATGGGCGGACGCACACCCATCCGGCTGGTTGCCAGCGCCAAGAGTTGGCTATGCCATCCCGGCGTGGATCGGCGAGCGGCCCTTTTACCGGTCGAAGCTCCGGAGGAAGTCGCCCGCATTTCGCCCTTGCAAGCCTCAACCCACTATCTGGAGCATCTGCGCGCCGCTTGGGATCAGCAGCATCCTGACGCGCCATTAACCGATCAGGACGTGGTGCTCACGGTACCGGCCTCCTTCGATCCGGTGGCGCGGGAGTTGACCGCCGAGGCCGCTGAGGCAGTGGGTTTGAAGCAACTGGTCTTGCTGGAAGAACCGCAGGCTGCGCTGTATCACTGGATTCTGGCCAACGGCGATGCATGGCGCAAGCAGGTTAAGGTCGGCGATATTATTCTGGTGATCGACCTGGGCGGCGGCACTACGGACTTTTCGCTGATCGCGGTCACTGAACGTGATGGCTCGCTGGATCTGGTGCGGATTGCGGTCGGCGACCACATTCTGCTGGGCGGCGACAATATGGATCTGGCGCTGGCGCATACGGTTCGCGCCAAGCTGGCGGAACAGGGTACGTCGCTTGATCCCTGGCAGTTGCAGGCGCTGATGCACGGTTGCCGCAACGCCAAGGAACTGCTGCTCAGTGACGCCAGCGTTGAACGTGCGCCGGTTGTCGTGCCCAGTCGGGGTTCCCGGTTGATCGGCGGCACGCTGCGCACCGAATTGACCCGCGAAGAGGTCACGCGGACTCTGGTGGAAGGCTTTTTCCCGCAGGTGGACGCTGCTGTGCGACCCACGGTCCGGGCGCGGGCGGCGTTGACCAAACTGGGGCTGCCTTATGCCCAGGATGCTGCCATGACCCGCCATCTGGCGGCGTTTCTCGGACGTCAGGCTGGCGCGACCCGGAATTTGGCCGGGTTCGCGGATTCGTTACCAGAAGGCGCAACGTTCCTGCATCCGACGGCGGTACTGTTCAACGGTGGGGTGTTCAAGGCCCCCGTGTTGCTGGAGCGGACGCTGGCGGTGCTGAATAGCTGGCTGACGGCGGAAGGCGCTCCACCAGTGCGGTTGCTGGCGGGCACTGATTTTGATCTGGCGGTGGCGCGTGGCGCGGCTTATTACGGCCATGTCCGGCGGGGCGGCGGCGTGCGCATTCGCGGCGGTACGGCGAAAGCCTATTACGTCGGGATGGAAAGCGCTATGCCCGCTGTGCCAGGGATGGAGCCGCCCATTGAAGCGTTGTGCATCGCGCCTTTTGGCATGGAGGAAGGCACTCAGGCGGAGTTACCGGCGCAGGAAGTCGGGCTGGTGGTCGGCGAACCGGTGCGATTCCGCTTCTTCGGGTCCTCGGTGCGGCGCGTTGACCAAGTGGGGACAGTGCTGGACCAGTGGTTGCCGGAGGAAGTTGAGGAACTGGAAGAGATTGAAGTGACGCTGACCGCC
>JAUPTV010000266.1 GCA_030917925.1 Pseudomonadota bacterium | reverse complement strand
GGCCCTTTCGCATGTCGCGCTGCTGGCCCGCGCCATGGGCATCCCGGCGGTCATGGGTCTGGGCGACCGGCCACAGGGCCGCTTTGAAGGCCGCGAGATTATTATTGATGGCTATCAGGGCCGGGTGTATCTGAATCCCGATCAGGCGCTGCGCAAGGAATATCAACAGCAACTGGCCGCCGAAGCTGAACTGACGGTGGAATTGGGGGCGTTACGCGACCTGCCGACCACCACCCGCGATGGTCATCATCTTCCGCTCTATGTCAAAGCCGGGCTGCTCACCGACATTGCCGCAGCGCGTAACTGCGGCACGGAGGGAGTCGGTCTCTATCGCACGGAATTCGCCTTCATGATCCGCGAATCCTTCCCTAGCGAAGAGGAACAATGCCAGATTTACCGGCAGATGCTAACGGCCTTTGCCCCGCAACCGGTGGTCATGCGGACGCTGGACATCGGCGGCGACAAAACCCTGCCTTACTTCAAGATCGAGGAAAACAATCCCTTTCTCGGCTGGCGCGGAATGCGCTTCACGCTGGATCATCCAGACATTTTTCTGACCCAGTTACGGGCCATGCTGCGTGCCAACGCCGGGCTGAACAACTTGCGGATTCTGTTCCCGATGATCACCACCGTGGAAGAGGTCGACGAGGCACTGCGTTTGCTGGAGCGTGCGCATGGCGAATTGCAGGAGGAAGGTTGGCCTGCGGCGAGGCCGGAGGTGGGCGTGATGATCGAAGTCCCTTCTGCCGCCTGGCAGGCTGGACAACTGGCGCGGCGAGTGGATTTCCTATCCGTGGGCACCAATGATCTGACCCAGTACATGCTCGCTGTAGACCGCGATAATGCCCGGGTCGCCGGGTTGTACGACAACCTGCATCCGGCGATGCTCAAGGCGATTGCTTATATCGTGGCGGAAGGCCATCGCGTGGAACGGCCGGTCCATCTCTGCGGAGAAATGGCCGCTGATCCGGGGGCCGCGATACTGCTACTGGGAATGGGCGTGGATAGCTTGAGCGCGGGCGCGATCAGTGCGCCACGGGTGAAATGGGCGATTCGCAGCTTTACTTTGGACGGAGCGCGCAATTTGGCGCAACAGGCACTAACGCTGGACACGACGGCTCAGGTTCGCCAGTTGCTCAATGACGCGCTCCGCCACGCGGGATTGGGGGACATTGTTCGGGAATCGGCTTGAATACCCTCTTCCCCCGCACGCTCATCAGCTTTCAATCGCGATCCGGCGCGGCTGCGCTGCTTCGCGCTTCGGCACGAGCAACTCCAGTACGCCATCCTTGCACTTGGCCGCCACCTTCTCGGCATCCACCGCATCCGGGAGCGAGAACCGCCGCAGGAACGTCCCGCGCACCCGCTCAATCCGGCGGTAATTCTCGGTTTCTTCCTTCTTCTCGGAAGCTCGCTGGCCTTTCAAAGTCAGAACCCCGTTCTCCAGGGTAATGTCAATATCCTTGGCCTCGACGCCGGGCAAATCCGCATGAATCACGAACTGACTCGGTTCTTCCTTAATATCCACTGCCGGTGCCCAGTCAGCCAGCAGATGGCCAGTTTCCTCATCGCCCATTCGACTGCTTTCAAACAGCCGGTTCATTTCCCGCTGCAACTGATTCAGCAGATTGAAGGGTTCATAGCGCATGAGTGCCATAATCAATCCTCCTCTCATGAGTTTCAGGTTTTGGCGTTTCCCTGAACGCCTTGGCTCTTGGTGAAGAAATAGGGTTGAATCACTTATTTTCAAGTCCCCAGCGCCAAGTTTTGCGCTACGCTATGCTGGTATTTTCACCTTTTCACTGTTGCCCGGAATGACCCGATGGCCACTGCTACCCTTTTTATTTGTCATGCCCTGACTGAAAACGACTTCGCCCGGGATCTGGGGTTGGCGCTGGAAACCTGTCGCCTCACGGTCTGGCGTGACAGTGGACAATTGCGCGGCAGTGAACGACTGGCACCGGATGTCCGCTGGGCTATCGAACAGGCGGCGCATGTCATTGTCGTCCTGGGTTTGAACACCGGTGATCCTTCCTGGCTGCGCCGGGAAATCGAAATTGCCCAGCAGGCAGAACGGCGGCGGGCTGACGCATACCGGGTGGTGCCACTACTGCTGCCGGGTGTGGATCCGGCCATACTCAACGACTGGTTTACGCCACGGCCGACGACCGCGCCCATCGTGTTGACGGCTGAAGGACTGGGCGCGGCGCTGCCCGCTTTATTAGCAGCGTTGCGGGCACCACCACTGGTCGATGCCGAACGCAACCTCCCGGTTCTGTCAGATCTAGCTTTGACCTTTAGCCCGACCGATCCCGAAACGACCGGGCGCTGGTTCCTGACCGCCGACCTGAGTTGCTACCCCGAAACCGCGCCCCTTGCCAGCGCACAGACTCAGTTCGGCCCCCTCCCGGCACCCTTCCCGGAGCGAATTCTCCATTGGTATTGGCAAGACTATCCCCGCTGGCCCATTGATACAGTGCGCCGGCTCGCCCGACGCATCGACACCCTGCTCGCACAGTGGGGCCGCACCCTGTACCAGGCCACGCTGAACACGCCGGAATTACAAACTCTGATCGCTGACTGGCGCAAGACCGATGCCCTCCGGGAACATCGACTGACCATTCAGGCCAGCGTCATGGCTCCAAATACTGCGCATCTGCTGGCGTTGCCCTGGGAGCTACTCCATGATTCGACAGGATTTCTGATTCAGCATAAGCAACCGGTGGAATTCCAGCGCCGACTGCCTGGCGGCGGCGCGCCGGTTTTTCCAACGGCGGTTCCCCTGCGCCTCTTGACGGTTAACCCGCGTCCTGATAACGAACCGACCGGGCATCCCGATCATCGCCGCAGCGCCTGGCCACTGTTCGAAGCCCTGAAGAGTCTGGGCGGGCTGGTCGAGACGAAGGTTCTGGCTCCATCGACGCAAGCCGCCCTCGAAAAGGTGCTGAACGAAGCCTGGTCTGCCGGACGCCCGTTCACTGCCCTGCATCTGGACGGCTATCTGCAAACCACTGACGAGGGACAACGTTTCGCTTTCGAGGCGTCCGTGGATGGCCCGATTGACAAGTACCGGAGAGTTGAATTCACGCTGATTCCCGCTCTGGCGACACTGTTAGCCACCTATCGCGTCCACTTGGTCGTAGTCACCAGCGCCGGCGCTGCCGCAGCGACACTGGCAGCCACCCTCTTGGCTGCGGGCGTTGCTGCCGTTATGACAGTGCATCCTGGCGCGTCGGCGGACGCACTGCGCCGGTTTTGGGGAGCTTTCCACGAAGAACTGCTTCGGGGCACTCGCATCAGTCAAGCCGTCTTCGCTGGTCAACGGCGCTTGGCCAGCGATATTTACCGTTCGCAGGGACTGGGCGGTGGCGGTGTTCACCTCTACGACGCTTTTGCAGTTCAACTCTATCTCGGTCATCAAGATCCCCGGTTAACGCTACGTCCCCCGATGGCGCTGTGGCGGCGACTCAGCCAGATTGAAACCGGTTCACTGGGTCGGCTGCCCGCGTCGCCTGCGGTCGGCTTCATCGGCCGTAGTCGCAATCTGCTGATTCTGGAACGGCTACTCATCGCATACCCGGTCCTGTTTATTCGGGGTCCCGGCGGTTGCGGTAAAACGGCGACGGCAACCGCACTGGCTGACTGGCTCACACGTTGTGGTTACTATCAGCATACGGCGTACTTGCGGAATGATGACGCCTGTGATCTGCGCACGTTGGTGGAAAGTCTGGGTCAGCAGTTACTGCCCAATGGCCGCCACTGGACCGTAATCAATTATCCCAATTTGTGGCAAGCCGTGGATCATCTCTGGCAAACCCTGCATACCCGACCCACCCTGATGATCCTGGATCAACTGGAACAGTGGCCGTCAGAACACAATGAAATTTTCGAACAATTTTGGAAAAAACTCTTGAATCATTGGCCAAGCCTGCGGTTGCTGGGACTGGGGCGTCTGGGTCCGCCCGCGTTCGCAGCGCCCTGGCGGGAAATCGTACTGGGGCCTCTCGACGATGAGGACGCTATCACCCTGCTCAGTCGAACGTTGACGGTGACCAATGAAATTCCGCCGGACGCGGACAGCGGCAACAGTTTTCAGTCCTTACACGAATTGGTCACCCTGGCCGGCGGCCATCCCGGTGCCGTGCGGCGGTTGGCGCATGAAATCAGCGCCCGGGGCGTCAACGCCGCTCTGGCGCATTTCCGCATTCTCCGCACTGAATTGTTACGCCGTCAGGGAGATGACCCGCAATGGCCGCTTTACTTGGAAGTGGAACTGGCTCTGGGCCGACTGGAGGCCGGTGACCGGGATCGGTTGACCGTTCTGGCCTTTGCCAAGAGTGGGATCAACCGCCTGGTCATCAGCCACGCCCTGAAACTTGATACTCTAACTACTGATGCCCTTTGTGAACGGCTGATCGCCCTTAATCTGGCCGAAGATGAAGGCTATGGTCATCTGCGCATCGATCCTGCGCTGGCGCATTATCTCAATGGCCAATTGAACGCCGATCAGCGGACCGCCTGGCGAGAACGCTGGCGCATGGCCATGGAGCAATTGCTGGCGTTTCTCTACCAGCAATATTTCAAAGACAATACCCGCACCCTCCGCCTGTTGCGGTTGGAACTCCCCAACTTGCTGGCGCTGTTACGCGACAGTCAGCAACAAGCCCTACCCGAGCGCACCGCCCGGCTCGCCAGCCAGATGGAGCAATTATTGACACATCTGGGCATTCCTGAAGCGCTGGCCGAGACGGTCGCCAGTCGTGAACGGGCGGGCCAAGCGTTGCCTGGCTGGAGCCGAACCCGGTTTGAAACGGAGCGACTGAGTATCGAGCGACTTCGGGACAGTCAATCCCTGGAAGATGCGGTTCAGGCCGCACGGCAACTGGTGCGCCAGTGTCAGGAAGCGGGATCGGACGCTTATGCTGGCGCAGCCTATGACGAGGCCCGGGCGCATTTTGAATTGGGCAAATTGCTGAAATTAGCCGGGGCCGCCGAACCGGCGGTTCGGGAACTAACAGCCGCCCGCCAACAGTTTCAGACCCTGACGCAAGCCGGCAACGCTAATGCCGTCCGCATGACCGCTGTGGCTGATGCCGAAATCGGCGATTGCCTGACCTATCTACGCCGTTTACAGGATGCCGCTGCGGCTTATGAGACTGCCCTCGCCCAGGCCGATCCCAGTACTCCAAACGCCACGGTCGCGGCCAATCAACTGCAATTGGGGTTGGTCTATCAGCGTCAGGGCCGGTATGCCGATGCAGCGGTGCTGTATGACGCGGCCCGACAAACCTTTGAAGCCCTGGGACAACCGGAAACCGCTGCTCAGGCCTGGCGACAGCTCAGTATGGCGCACAAGCTGGATGGGCAGATGGAAGGCGCATTGCAAGCCGGGCAAAAATCGTTGTATCTGTACGAACAACAGCGCAATCGCCGGGCCGTTGCGGAAGTCCTGGGCGAGGTCGGCCAATTACATCAGGTGCTGAACCAGTTGGAGGAAGCCGTCCTGGCATATCGGCGTATGGCGGAGTTATACGCACAACTCAGCGATGGCCATGGCGAGGAAGCCAGTCGCAACAAGCTGGCGAATGTCCTGATTCAATTGCGGCGACCCGATGAAGCGCGTCAGGAACTCTACCGCGCCAGTGAGTGTAATCTTCCAGAGAGTCCGACTGCCCGCAACTGGAACATTCGGCGGGGACTGCACGATGTCGGTCAGGCCGTGCAGAATGTGAACGTCGCCGATCAGGCGCGGCGACAGGCGATTCGGAAGTATCTGGCCTATCGACGGTCCGGCGGTGAAAACACCAATCCAGGCACCCGTTTGTGCATCCAGATCGGTGAGGCGCTACAAGTCGGCAATTCAGAGACGATCAATGGATTAAGGGCTAAATTGGAACAAATTGCCGCCAGCCCCAATGTGCCGCCCGATGGGAAACTGCTAATTGACAAGCTGCGCGCTATTCTTGGCGGCGACCGTGATCTGGCGCTGGCCAGCGATCCGGAACTGCATTATCAGTATGCGGTGGAACTGCAATTGCTACTGGAAGCATTGGCTAAAAACCGCCAATAGTCAGAAATAAAAAGCCCCGCTGTAAAATACAGCGGGGTTTAGTAATAAGCGCCTGGCGATGACCTACTTTAGCATGAGTGATCTCACACGATCATCGGCGCGGCGCGGTTTCACGGCCGAGTTCGGGATGGGGTCGGGTGGTTCCCGCGCGC
>JAUPTV010000265.1 GCA_030917925.1 Pseudomonadota bacterium | reverse complement strand
GCGATCCAGGCTTTGCGCGATCACATCGTGGGTTAAACCCTCGAAATAGGCCAACAGCACCGCCCGGCGTGGTTCTGGATCCAGCATTTCCAGACAGCGGGCGATGGCGGTGTCGCTCTGTTGGGTATGCAAGCGCTCTTCGGGGCCTGGCCCATCGTCGGCCAGTTGCGCCCAGCCACTCTCATCCAGTTCCCCACGTCGGCGATAGTCGCTGCGGCGCAGCCGGTCAATCGCCAGTCGTCGCACGATGGTCCCCATCCAGGTCAGAGGTTGCCCCAGGGTTAGCCGATAGTCGTCAGCCCGTTGCCAGATGCGCACAAAACCTTCCTGCAACAGATCAGCAGCCAGTTCGCGGTCGTGGGTGAGTTTCAGCAACAGGCCATAGAGCATCGGCGAGGCTTGTTGATATAAAGTTTCAAAAGCCCGCCGGTCGTGCAGAGCGCAACGCGCCAGCAAATCGGCGAGTGAATCGTGAGAGGCCATGGTGGAATGCTCAAAGTTCGTATTGGTGAGACCCATCCTGATTCCTTATCAAGTTACGCCATTACCGCCGGTTTGGATGCAGGGATTCTGAAAAAAACCGTTGGTGAAGGCAATCCCCCAGACTTTTTTCACCGAACCTGCATCCAAAAGCATCTTGACTGCGTAAACAGCGTTGAAGGCGGCTCGTTTCATCACTATCGGAGCTGCATTCGCGAACGCTACCCGCTGTCGATCCGCGGCGTGGGACGGTCCATCTGTGTGGAAGGGATCTTGGATGCCGACCCTCTCGACCGTCTGGCCGCACTCCACGAGTTGCATCAATAAGGTCTGATCCATGCGCGACACCTTGCCATTTTTGGTGAAAACCGATTTTCCCGCCGTTTACCGCACCCGTATCGATACTCTGCAAGCCAATCTGGGTTATCGCTGCAACCAGTCCTGTACGCATTGCCATGTCGCCGCCAGTCCCCAGCGGAAGGAGGAAATGCGCTGGGAAACCATGGAATTGCTGCTGCGTTACGCCGCAATGCGGGGTGTCGCTGCTCTGGACTTGACCGGCGGAGCCCCCGAACTGAATCCGCATTTCCGGACGCTCGTTGCCCGCGCCCACCAGCAGGGTCTGCGGGTTATCGACCGCTGCAATCTGACCATCCTTAATGAGCCTGGCCAGGAAGATCTGGCGGCGTTTCTGGCGATGCATCATGTGGAAATCACCGCTTCTCTCCCCTGCTATCTGGAAGAAAATGTGGATCAGCAGCGTGGTCAAGGGGTCTTTGAATCCAGTCTGTCCGGCCTGCGGAAACTGAACGCTTTGGGGTATGGCCAACCCGATAGTCGCTTGACGCTGAACCTGGTCTACAACCCGCTTGGGCCGATCCTGCCGCCTGATCAGGCCGGTTTGGAAGCCGCTTACCGCCATGAATTAGCGACCCGTTACGGGGTGGTTTTCACGCGACTGCTGGCGCTGGCTAACATGCCGATCCAGCGCTTTGGTAGTCAACTCCTGTCCAAAGGGCAATTTAAACCCTATATGGACCTGCTTAAATCCGCGCATCGGGACGAAAACCTGGAGGCGGTGATGTGCCGGAATCTGCTGTCAGTGGACTGGGAAGGGTATGTCTACGACTGCGATTTCAATCAGATGCTGAAACTGCCGCTCGGCGCGAACGGCGCAAAACCGGTCGCGCTGGCCGATTTGCTGGATCGGGATTTGGTGGGAACCCGAGTGCGCGTCGCCGATCATTGCTATGGTTGCACCGCTGGGCAGGGCAGCAGTTGCGGTGGTGCGCTCGTAGCTGCGTAATCTGTTGAAAAACCGCCCTCACCCCCAACCCCTCTCCTGTCTGCGGGCGAGGGGAGTTTGTGTGCAGCATCAACCTTTGGACGCCGTTCCACCTCCATAATAAATCCGGGCCAAACGGTCGGGATCAGCGCCGAAGAAGTAGGCCAGCCGCAATCGCCACATCAACAGGATGGTGCGCATCACACCATCCCGTTCCCAGCGCCGACTGGAGGTGATTAAAGGTTGAGACAGGCAAACCGGACGGCGGCGCTGCTTCAATAACCGGCTCAATGCGATATCCTCCATTAAGGCGATGGGCGGATAGCCGCCGACCGCTTCGAACACTTCACGACGCACGAACATACCCTGATCGCCGGTTGCAATGCCGGTCAGGCGGGAACGCACATTCATCAGAGTTTCCACCACCCTCAACAAGGGATGGCGACCGGACAGCCGCACATCGAAGCGTCCCCAGAGTTGACCGGGATCGCTTAAAGCGGCGCTGATCAGTGTCGTAGCCTCGGGCGGCAGGCGGCTGTCCGCATGCAGGAACCAGAAAATCGTGCCATGCGCCTGCCGGGCACCCGCGTTCATCTGCGCCGCCCGGCCCGGGGGACTGAGGACCACCCGATCCGCCAACGGTTCCGCTAACGCTATCGTGCGATCCCGGCTGCCGCCATCCACCACGATTAACTCGCAATGTAGCCCGCGTAAGGGTTGCAGGGCGGTTAGCGCCGCTACGATCTGCGTTTCTTCATTCAATACCGGCACGATGATAGAAAGCGGAGTGGCTATCATGGGATGATCAATTCTTCCGAAACAACCGTTGCAAATTTGTCTATAATGATATTAACCCTTGTTTTATTGCTTTCCTATTGCCATGTACTCGAGATCTGCCCGTGCGCCAACCACTCCAGTTCCTGTTTCGGACTCTCGCACTGCTGATTTCCTGGGCACTGGCTTTGCTGACTCACCTGGGCAAAGGATTGGCTGCGCCCCCCCTTCTGCTGGCGCAACTGCTGATTAACATTCCGCTGACGCTGTTGCGCGTCCGACAGCCGCTCCGTCCGCGCCTCATCCCCCTGATGGATGCTGAATTGCCTGATGCGGCATGGGTCTTTCTTACTGACGCGACTGAGGCGCTCACCGCTACGGGTTTCGTGCTGCATGGCAGCTTTCGTTGCCATGAATGGATTCCGGGCGCGACGCTTTGGTTACGGCTATTAGCGCAACATGAACAAGGGATCGTCGCGCTCATAGCTTACGCCGAATTCAGCACCGGACAGCAGCGCTATCAGCCCTTTGCCGAATTCCTGACCGAATTTGAGGATGGCCGGGTACTCAATACCCACAATCGCTCTCTGTCCAACCCGTTGCCGACGCCGGGCTATCTGGCGCGCCTTACATTGAAAGAGGTCTGGGACCCGCGTGCGCTGTATGTGTTGCACCGCGATCTGGTGGCGTCCTTGTCGCAAGCGATCCGCCTCATCCGCATTGAGCAAGTCGCCCGCGACCCGGCAAGCCTGCTGACCGACCGTTACGCCCGCGAAATCGAGACGCTGATTGAGGAGGGCTGGATGCGGACTGTTAGCGGTCAACGCCAGGCGCGATTCAGTCTCCGGGGCGCTACTCACAGCGTCTGGCGACAGGCATGGCCTCTGGCCAGTCTGTACCAGCGTCTCGAAGATCGTTATTCACACCGGTTACTGGCTGAACAGGATATCGACGCGGCGCGTTTTACGGGTGCCGCCGCTACGATTGTGGTGGATCGACAGCCGTTCCCGGTAGCGTCCGGTTCAACTATTACCGTTTGGACCGGCTATGAAAAGGTTCGGTTGCTGGCCCGACGCACCGATCCAAACGCAACCCTGGAAGCGGTTATGATCGATCTGGATAGCGATTCAGCCGGATTAGTCAAGCCTCGCCAGTTTCGCTACGCTTTTCGCAGTAACGACCTGCAATACGAACGGCGAATTCGCCGATTGCACCGCTTCGATATCCTGCTTGATCCAAGGGCGGCCATCCTGGCAGTGACTGCCATGCATCGGGGATTTTTGAAGGCGAATAATCCCACTGAATGGCAGTCCGTCGCCAATCCGCCCTTGTCGCTGCCATTACGACTCGGTCCCTGGCTATTCGATCTCGATGCGATATTACCGATGGCCGTAAATGCGTTGCGTATTCAAGGAGATACTCAGGATATCCAACTCAATTCGGCCTTGTTGCTTAATGACCATAACAGTCCCTTCTGGCGGGTGATTGCCCAAACTGCCAACGACAAGTCGCCTGTATCAATCATAATTAACGCCTACACCGGTATGATCAAAGTATGAGTAAAGATGATCAAATTGACCGGGTGGGTCTTAACCCTTTTTTGTAGCCGCCGTTCGGCCCTTTGCTGACATAATGAATAATGAACCTGCTGAAAAATTACGCGAGTTGATCACGGAGTACGGAACCACCCTGATTGACGATCCACGCCGCTGCGAAGCGTTGCTGAAAGACTATTGTGGTCGGTACAAGCGGGAAATTCATCTGCTGATCAGCGCTATCCGTGAAGGCGTACCTGCCGAATTGCTCACAGCTTCCAAAGATATTCCTTACTGCTTGCAGGCATCGCGACTGACGCAGCGTTTATGTGATGACCTGGGATTGATGCCGGAATTCGCTGCATGGGCCGTTACGGCCTGGACCCAGGCTTTGGGCGTTGCGTCTGAAGAGCAGACCGAACCTTTTTCTCTCCCCGCACTGTCCGATCCAGCCGACCTGATCGTTCTCCTGGTTTCGCCCGATCCAGCCGACCAGCCTGTTCCCGCTATACCGTTCGCCGTAGTTCCTTCGCCGCCACCCGCGACGTTTACCTCGGCGGTCAGCCAGAAAGAGGCAAAGCCAATCTTGATGATAGTCTCCAGCAGTGGCGCGGGGGATTACCAAACGATTAGCCAAGCCCTTCATCAGGCTCCGCCCGGTGCCCGGATTCAGATCCAGCCGGGTATTTACCGGGAAAACCTCATCATTGACAAACCCGTGGAGTTGGTTGGCCAAGGCGAAACCGCCAAAATTGTACTCGAAAGCACTGACGCCTGTTGTTTACGCATCCGTACCGATCAAGTGCTGATCCGGGGTTTGACCCTGCGTAGCTGCGAATCCGGCAGGAAGAAAGATACCAAGCATTTTGCAGTAGAGATCGAAACCGGTCATGCGATCCTGGAAGAATGCGACATTCGTTCGGATACTGCTGCCGGCATCGCCATTCACGGTGCGGCGGCGCGTCCCGTGATTCGGCATTGCCGGATTCACGATAATCTGGAAAACGGCGTCTTCGTGTATGACTATGCACAGGGGCTGATAGAGGATTGCGATATTTTCGCCAATACGCTGGCCGGCGTCGCTGTCGAACAGGGCGGCAATCCGACTTTTCGCCGCTGCCGGATCTATGATGGTTACGAAACCGGACTTTATGTGTGGGACAAAGGCAAGGGTTTGCTGGAGGATTGCGATATTTTCGCCAATGCGCTGGCGGGCGTCGCTATCGAACAGGGCGGTTATCTAACCCTGCGTCGTTGCCAAATTCACGATGGTCGGGAATGCGGCGTCTATCTCTGGGATCGCGGTCAGGGCTTATTGGAAGATTGCGAGATCTTTGCCAATGCCCTCGCAGGCATCACGATTGCTGAAGGTAGTGATCCTAAAGTTCGTCGCTGCCAGATTCACGATGGTCAGGGTACGGGTATTGAAGTCTGGGAACGCGGCGAGGGGTGGGTAGAAGATTGCGATATTTTCGCTAACGCCACAATGGGTATCATCGTTCATCCCCAGGGCCAGCTTTTCGTGCGCGGCTGCCGCATCAACCGCAATCGCCGCTATGGCATCCGTATTGAAACGGAAGGCTATGGCGCAGTGGAGGATTGCGATCTCGGTCGCAACGCGTTTGGAGCCTGGAAGATTGCCGAGGGTTGCCGATTGAAAAGTGTCAATAATCAGGAAAAATGAACAATTATGTTGGGTTGTAGCCTGATTATCACCATAATTCTTTACTGACCATGGGATCAACAAGGAAAATTTGATGAATTTGATGAATTTGATTAACCCAATGAATAAAAACGAAGTTTCCATGCCCAATGAACATTTCCCGTGGGTTATCTTCAGACTACAGGATCAATTTTTTGCTATATCGTCCAGTTATATTCAATCAATGATTGAGTTATCCCATTTTAAGCACGTTCCCAATGCGCCTGAATATGTGCGTGGCGTTGTCGATTATCAGGGCCAACCCGTCTATTTAATCGACATGAGAAAGAAAATCGGGATTCAACCACTGGCGGCAGAGATTGAGGAATTTATTGAATTAATGAATGCGCGTGAAGCCGATCATAAAAACTGGCTGAATGCGCTTGAACAATGTATCAACGAGGGCAAGGCATTCACTTTGGCTACCGACCCGGCAAAGTGTCGATTTGGCCAATGGTATCTGGAATTTTTACCCACTGTTAAAAATAATAACTTGTCGTTTTGGCTTAAAAAATTTGATCCGCCGCACAAGAGAATTCACGGCATTGCCCAACAGGTTCTCGATCTTCTTCACCAGGATAAGAAAGAGCAGGCGATCCAATTGATTGAGAAAACCCGTGATGGCGATCTCGACCGAATGATCCAGCTTTTTTCAAAGCTGAAAGAGATTCGCTCATGTCGGTAATTGGATGAAGGGAGGCGATATCAGAATTTGCAGGAACTCCCGAGTGATTCGTTTAAGGTTATAAGCCCACTCAAACAGGGCGACGTACTGTGCCAAGTACCCTT
>JAUPTV010000264.1 GCA_030917925.1 Pseudomonadota bacterium | reverse complement strand
TGCGCTGTTTAAGGACGTTTGCCGGGCTGATGGTGGTATACACCTCACGCAGGGCGTTATCCCCCTCCGATCCCAGGAAGGCGAACGGCGCGATCAACGCGCCCGTGCTGATCCCGGTGACTCCTTTGAATTCAGGACGGGTTCCGCTCGCTGACCAGCCCACCAGTAGACCCGCACCGAACGCCCCATCATCGCCACCGCCGGAAATCGCCAGGAAGTTAATGGGCGGCAACGGGCCTTGGTGGCCGGTGCGGACTAAATAAGCCTGCTCGCGTCGCGCCGAAGCGATGGCGTCCCGAACAAAGGGTTCAACATCGGCATCAACCCAGTAACGGGCGTTGGGGATACCGGGAATTTCCGCCCGGGTGGTGTCCTGGGCCGGTACCGCGACCACACGGCCCGGCGAGGCGCAGCCTTGAACGAGCAGGAGTAGGGCGGTGAGTAGCACCGCATAGAGAGAGGTTTTATGCAGCATCGGTGGCCTATTGGGGTTGAGGTGAACGACAAAGAGGAGGGCTTCTCGGGATTTCCGGCTCCGAACCGGTGGTGGACGCCTCGGGGGAACCTGGTGGTGGATAGCTGACCGTTCCACGCATCTGTTGGATATGCTCCGGCGAGAAGTTGGGGAACGGCAGTTTCCCTTCCTCCCGCCACTGACGTACCTGATCTTCAGCAGATTCAGTACGTTGGGCGTCCAATCCGCCGTCGCGGGCGAAATAAAGCGTCTGCGACGGAAAGGCGAAGCCGGTTCCGCATTGCTCGACGATGTCCATGATCCGCAGCAAGAGGTCTTCCCGAATCCCGAGGAATTCTACCCAATCCCGGGTCAGGACATAGGCAAATACTTCAATATCCAGTGAACTGGCTCCGAAACCAATGAGCCGCGCCCGCGCTGATTCCGGTTGAATGCGCGGATGGCCCAGCAGCATCTCCCTAATTTTAGCCAGAAGATAGCGCAGTTGCTCCGGGCGGGTCTCGTAGCGCACACCGATCACGGACTGGATCAGAATCCGGTCACGATGGGTGATGTTCACAATCGGGATCCTCGAAAGCATCCCATTCGGAATCGTCGTCAATGTACGATCCTTGCCGCGAATTCGCGTTGAGCGGATACCAATCGCTTCAACCGTACCCTCATCGGCTCCATATTTACAAACGTCGCCGACCCGCATGGGCCGGTCCGCAATCAGATTTAGTCCACCAATCAGATTTTCCAGAGTAGGTCGGGCAGCGAGGGCGACCGCCAGTCCGCCAACGCCCAGGCCGGCGATAATGCCGTACACCGGCATCCCCAGCCAGTCGGCACCGATGACCAATAATGTAGCTCCGCCCATGATGCCCAGCAGGCGCGTACTGATGCGGATCAGATGCGCATCAATGCTCTCCATGGGAATTTTTGGCGAAGAGATGATCCCTTCGGCGATTACCGGAGCGATCCGCCAGGCGATCCAGGCCCCGGCCAAGAACAGGATCGCGGTGGTCGTCAGCCCAACCGCGCTGCCCACGCTGCCAATCAGATTGATTTGCGCGAGCGATAAATAGGCGATGATCGGCATCACGATCAGCAAAAACGCAGGCAAGGTCGATTGCGCCAGGGCTTGCAGGAAAGGATGTTCATCGCTGCCCAGTTGCGATAGGCGATAGACCCATCGCAGCAACGCCAAAAAGACCCCTAGCATCAGGGACAAAGCGATCCACTTCCAAACCGCCTGACCGGCCAGCGGGGTCCGGAGCCAGGCCGGCGATGATTGAAGCCAGGTGTTTGGAATTAGCCAGCCCCCGCCATTGACCAGAATGTCATACCAGTTTTCCAGGGGGACCGGACGGGTATAAGCCAACAGGCGCACCTGCTCGTAGTGGTCATTCGCCCGGGCCACGGTTTCCGGGCTGAACAGAAATTCGCCGGCGCGTGGCCCATTCAGCACCCGAACCAGGGCGATCTCGGTATGCGGGATCACCCAGCGGTTGGCATTAACACCGGTGAGTCGGTTCATCTGCTCGGCGTCCGGGATATCCTCAAGCACCGGAAGCGGGAGCCGGCTCAGTGTCTCGTACAAAGCGATAGCGGCCACCCGGCCCACCTTGGGGCGTCCGGCTGGCGGCAGTTCGCTCAAATCCAGACACTGTACCGGCGTTTCCCCCAAGACCATCAGGCGCTGGAATTTGGCGCGCGAGGGCGAAGGTAGGTACTCCTGAGCCAGGAAAGCGCTGAGGGCATCGGCTGAATCGAGAAAGGTCTTTAATGTGGCACGCGGGCTGGATCGATCCGGGGGTTCAAGCGGATGGGTGGGTTGCTGGCCCTGTGCGATCCCGGCCATGAAGAACAACACCAGCCAAATGAGCAACCAGTGCGTCCAGTGACCCAGGGCGTGGCGGGAGTAGGTTGATACAGTAACGATCAATGCTGTGTGATGCATAGGATTCAGATTACCTGTTACCGACAGCGGTTAAGCAAGTCATTAGGTTCGAATTGTTCCATATAACGAACAATGATGTCCGATTTAAGGACTTCTCTCCAGCTTTCGCAATCAATAAAGTACGCATCAAGCCATCACTCACCATAAGGAAACCTCAATGAACCTCCTGCACATCAATGCCAGCGCCCGCTCGACCGAACCGGTCACCCAATCCCGCACCGTTGAACAACTGGTCATCGGCAAGGCCACCTCCGATGGGGCTGGCGTGAAATTGACCCGGGTGCTGACGCAACCGCTCCAGCGCCGACTGGACCCTTTCCTGATGCTCGATGCTTTTGGCAGCGATCAACCGGATGACTACATCGCGGGCTTTCCTGACCATCCGCATCGGGGTTTTGAAACCGTGACGTATATGATCGCCGGCCGGATGCAGCATCGTGACAGCGCTGGTCATGAAGGGTTACTCGAACCCGGCGGCGTACAGTGGATGACTGCCGGTCGCGGGGTGATTCATTCCGAGATTCCGCAACAGGCGGAAGGCGTGATGGAAGGTTTCCAGCTCTGGCTGAACCTGCCGGCCCGCGACAAAATGACCGCACCGGAGTATCGCGATTTCACCGCCGCCGACCTGCCCGGCTTCGTGACTGACGCGGGGGTCACAGTCATCGTCATCGCCGGGGAGAGCCATAGCGTAACCGGCGCGGTGACGCGGGAAGCTACAGCCCCGCTGTATCTGGACCTGCATCTGCCCGCTGGGGCGCGGTTCACTCAATCGCTGCCGGTCGGACACAACGCCTTCGTCTACGTCTATCGCGGCGCAGTGAACATCGCTGGCACTTCAGTACCCGTGCAGCGCATGGCCATTCTGGCGAATAATGCCGAAGCCGATGGCGTAATGATCGAAGCCACTGAGGCGGCGAACGTGTTGCTGGTCGCCGGCCAACCGCTGAACGAACCCATTGTGCAACACGGCCCGTTTGTGATGAATACGGAGCAGGAAATCTATCAGACGCTGAACGACTTCCGCGAAGGGCACTGGGGCTGAACGGCTGGCGTGGGTTGGGTTGATGTCCATCGGTGCCGATCATGTAAGATGAGTACCCGTCAACAATGCGTCATCGCCGGTCAATCAACCTGGCCCACCCTTCCCCGGAGAATTTCTCATGAAACATTCTGCCCTGATCCCGCACGTTCATCGGCGACTACGGTTCTGGCTGGGCATCGCCGCTATCGGGATGATGGTCAGTCCTTTGACGGTGGCGGAACCAATGCAACCGGGACTCTGGCAGATCACCCTGAAATCCCGTGTAGCGGCGACGCCGGACTGGAATCCGGACGCGTTTCAACTGACTCAGTGCTTGACTGAACAGGATGCGGAAAACCCGGATCGGTTGCTAACCGGTCTGGGGACAACT
>JAUPTV010000263.1 GCA_030917925.1 Pseudomonadota bacterium | reverse complement strand
TTGGGAGCGCGGGAATTCCTGGTCGGCGAACGGTTGACCGCAGCAGACATTCTGATAACGCAAACACTGGCGTGGGCGCGGGCTTTTGAAATACCGCTGGGTCATGCGGCGCTGGAAGCTTATGCGGATCGGCTGTTGGCACGGTCGGCGCTGGCTCGCGCTCTGATGAGGGAACAGGGCGGCTGACGCACTTGGGTTTTTAACTTGCTGTCTATATAATTAACGTAATATGTATTACGTTAATTATGAAATGATTTAGTTATTGCAAACTGCAAAAAAAAGATCTCTGTATGAAGAGATAATTCAAGATTACGCCGATTATCTTGAATTTTGCAGCACTATAAAGCCGGAATCTTGGCACCTATCTTGTGCTATCCTATCCGCTGATTTTCAGAGAGGTAGGCAACCATGGTGCGGAAACTGACAGACGAAGAACTTGGGAAACGAACCCGGACAATGCAGAGGCTACGCACCTGCCGCTTTGATCGGGGTCTGAAGTCCAACGGGACGAAAACGTACGCTAAGGAAAAACTGGCGACCCGAACCGTCTACAAAATCGATTTGTAGACAGTACTGTCCACGAATATCTAAAAAACGATTTATCAGACACCCTATCTGGGCCAAATTATGGTGTCTACAAACTCAAAACATATTAGACACCTACGGAGAGGCATGAAAACACCCAAAAGCCACTCACATCAGCTCAATGTGAGAATCGCTGTGATGGGTTATGTACTTTTGGATGAACCCTGTATCAGGCGACAACGGCCCCAGGTTGCCAAAGACAGTGACATCGGGGGCCAGCCCCGCCGAATCGGCTTACCAGGGCAAATCAGCGGCTATCGCCAGATGATTGAACCAGGCTTCGCAAAAGCGACTGCGGTAGTAGTTGCCGGTGCAGAGAAACAGGAGCCGGTGTTTCATAGGCGTTCGCACATGGACATCAAGGATTCCTCAACAGGCTGATCAGAACTGAGCAGGCGATTATACTCAACGCCCTTTATTCTGGAGATCCCGCTTACCCAGGAGAAGACTACGGACGCTGTCAAAGGCATCGCACAAATAATCGTGCGACTGCTCAACACTACACCGTCGCTTTCGGGCGGCGTTGTGGGGGACTGGTTGCCACCGTCTTCCTGGGCTTATTTCCCAGGATCAGTCGGGCAGCAGTGTCCACCACCATCCCCGGTTATCCAACGCCGGTTGACATCCACGACGGCGTTTCTTCAGCCAGTCGCTGCAATTTCCGGCTGCGCCAGCCGCCGAATCAGAAGGTCATACGCTTCAGAGCGGGGCAAGTTATGATCCACGATCAACCTGTGGCGCGTGGTCGTCACTGTCTCCCCACTCCGAGGATCATGACCCAATTTAGCATAACACTCCCAGTACACACCGATGCCACGTTTCTGCCAGGCGGGCAGTTCGTTAAAATTGAGGCCCTGCTGAAACAGCAGTTCGTTTTTCTCAGCGATTGAGCGCCTGAGCAGCGCCTGCGTCGCCGTCTTCGCGTCCAGACCGGTCCGGCGCAATGCCCAATAGCTATGGGCGTTGAGCGCGTTGCGATGCGCGGATTCGCTTCGCCAGCGGAAGTAGTCCACGACATTCTCCAACGTCGGCAACTGGGAGACTCGGCAATCGAAACAGGCCACGGCCCCAAGATGCAGGGTAAAGCAGGCGCTCGCCTCGCCCGCCAGGATCGATAGCCATTTGCGCAGTTTCCGTCCGAAGCTGTCCTCATTCGGATGAAACAGCAGTGAAATCTCATCGCTTTGCGTATAACCGTACACCACCCGAAACCCGCACTCCATCAGGTGACGCACGGTTTCTATCATCAGATCCCGGAACCGCTTATCAAACGGGGCGGCGAACCGCTGTTGATCCCGCGTTAAATGCGTGAAACTGCGTCCGTCCAGCCGCGCTACCAGATACAGGCCGGGTGATACACAGTGATCAGAAGCAGTCTCGAACACCCGCATCCGCTGATCCAATACATCAAACTGCATCACGCCATTCCTCTACCGTGAATTGCTTCCCACCCACCGCACGAACGACATAGAGCGCATCGAACCCTTCTGCCCAGATTGGCCGCTGCAACCGCCGATAGGTTGCCAACACCCCTTTCTCCGGGATGCACTGCCGCCCTTCCCGTTGCGTATTCCGTTGCAAGGCGGTCTCCAAGCGGATCGCAAAATAATAGCCCGCCACCCGAAATCCCGCGGCCTTCGCTGTCGCGATATAGCGTTGCCGGTCCTGGACGGTCGGATTGGTATTATCCACCACTAACGGCTGTTTCATGCGTAGACCCGCCTCGAGCAGGATCGCCTCTCGATGCCGGGTACGCAGCATATCCAGATTGATCCGCAGATGCGTATCCCGGAATCGCTGCTGATAGAAGGTCGATTTGCCGGACGCCTGCCCGCCGATAAAGAGAAGAAGTTCCATGAGATCACCTGCTGAGGAAGGTACCACCTCGCTAACCGGAGCGTTTATACTGTACTTGATGAACCTGATGCTCTCCAACTACGGCCACCGCTACCTGCGCGAACGGCTCCAGCAGCCTCCCGCCGCGCCCGGTTTGGACGAGGACATCGAGGGTTCACTGATGCCCCTGCATACTTTGACCACCCCCCAGGAATACCCCCATGTGGTTTTTTTTCCGCCGCTGGCGCGAACGACGCCAGGCTCTGGCCGCCACACCAACCGCCAAACCCCGACCACTCACATTCCAGCAAATCACCGATGGCTTTGGTGATTTTAGCGACTTCCGGTGGCATAACGTCGCCCTGAAATTCTGGTTGCCGGAGCCAGCGGAACAGGCACTGGTGGAATTCTGCGGAATCGCTGATCAATCCCTCAGCGAATGGTTGCGACAATTCTTTGCCGTTTATGCCTATGGGCTGTATGCCTTGTCGGTTATGCATGAGCACTGTCCGGGGCTGTTTCGGGATCAGATGGGTCCGCTGTACTCAAAAAAGACCTTGGAAGATCCGTCGCCGGGCAAAAAGCGGGTGTATACCTACTGGGTACCGGAACTGGGTAAGAACGTCGTCCCGATCAAAGTCTGGATTCCGGCCCGGATGAAGAATGATCTGCAAATTCTGGCGGATCATACCGGTGTCCCGCTCTCGCAACTCGCTCGGGAAATCGTTATCTCCCGCCTGCTCGGCCACGGCACCTTACCCGCCCGCTCGATCCTGACCCACGCTGAACCGACCGCCGCCGATGGTTGGTGCGAAGACCTTGACGTCCCGTGGCGGGAAGTCGACGAGTGTGCATATCGGTACGCCCGTGAGCGTGATACCCGCTGGCATTATGAGGATGCTACGGGCGACGAAGAAAGCGCGGTGATCTGAATGATTCTTGGCAGTCAAGATCACTGTGCGAAAAAAG
>JAUPTV010000262.1 GCA_030917925.1 Pseudomonadota bacterium | reverse complement strand
CGGATACAGCATCTGTTCTTCCTTGATATTGTGCTGCTGCATCAGGATCAGCAGCGTTTCCGCCTGACCGAGATATTCTTCCCCATCGTCCGCCGCAAGCGCCTCGGCCAGCGCCGCCAGCACCTCGCGCATCTGTTGATGCTCCAGGCACATGACCCGAGTGGGTCCCATACGGTTGCCGGTAGCGTCCTCGAAGGCTGGGAACAAAGTCTGCTCTTCCATAGCGAAATGTCGTTCCATCGCGGACTGAAATTCCTGGAACCGGGTGCGGCAGGCGGACAGATCGCCATGGGCGGCGGCATCCTCGGCAGCGGCGAATAAATGGTCGCAACGGCGGTGATCGTCGCTCATGAACGTGGTGATTTGGCCCATGTGTGTTGTCCTGTGATCTTGATGATTAAACAAGGATGCCGGTAACAGCAATAACATTCCTTGATCTGCGTCAAGGAACCTGAGTCCGGATCTCGCCACAATGCGCCCTTAGCCGGCGGTCGACAGGCGGATCGTTCGGTGGTGACTATCGAGGAGACCCGGGGAAATGAGCGCAACCTTTACCAAGGCCATGGCCCGCAACATATTCTATGGCGGGACCGTGTTTTTCATTCTGCTATTTCTGGCTTTGACCTTCCATACCGTCCGGCAGATTCCGCAGCGCATTCCCAGCGAAACCCCCTCGCCGGCGGTGGCGCGCGGCAAAGCGTTGTGGGAAACCCGTAACTGTATTGGTTGCCACACCCTGCTGGGCGAAGGCGCCTACTTCGCGCCGGAACTGGGCAATGTCTATAAACGGCGTGGTGCGGAATTCATCAAAATCTGGATCAAAGTGCAACCCACCCAGGTGCCGGGTCGCCGGCAAATGCCGCAATTTCATTTCACCGATCAGCAACTGGATGATCTGGTGGAATTTCTGAAATGGACCTCGGAAATCAACACCGAAAACTGGCCGCCCAATATCCAGGGTTGAAGACGCTTCCGCCACTCATCGCGAGGAAAGATTGATGACGCAATTGCCATACAAATCCCAGGCGGTGGCCAAACCCTATTTCATGGCCGCCATCGCCCTGTTCGTGGGGCAAATTCTGTTCGGGCTGATTCTCGGTCTGCAATACGTGATCGGCGATTTTCTGTTCCCGGCGATTCCCTTCAACGTCGCCCGTATGGTTCACACCAACCTGCTGATCGTCTGGCTGCTGTTTGGCTTCATGGGTGCCGCGTACTACCTGGTGCCGGAAGAGACGGAAACCGAGTTGCATAGCCCGTTGCTGGCGCATGTCCTGTTTTGGGTCTTTCTGATCGCCGGGGTGCTGACGGTGGTCGGCTATCTAGCCGTGCCCTACGCCACGCTGGCGCAGATGACCGGTAACGATCTATTGGAAACCATGGGCCGCGAGTTCCTGGAGCAGCCGTTACCCACCAAAGTCGGCATTGTAGTGGTGGCGCTGGCCTTCCTGTACAACATCGGCATGACGATTTTGAAGGGCCGCAAAACGGCCATCACCATGATTTTGTTGATTGGACTGATTGGACTGGCGGTGCTGTTTCTGTTCGCCTTCTACAACCCGTCCAATCTGGTCAAGGACAAGTATTTCTGGTGGTGGGTGGTGCATCTGTGGGTGGAGGGCGTCTGGGAGCTGATTATGGCCGCCATTCTGGGCTTTGTGTTGCTCAAGGTGACCGGTGTGGATCGCGAGGTCATCGAAAAGTGGCTGTATGTGATCGTCACTCTGGCGCTGGTCACCGGTATCATCGGCACCGGTCATCATTACTACTGGATTGGCGCGCCGGCTTATTGGCAATGGTGGGGCGGGATTTTCTCGGCGCTGGAGCCACTGCCGTTTTTCGCCATGACGGTCTTCTGCTTCAACATGGTCAATCGCCGCCGCCGGCAGCATCCGAACAAAGCGGCCACCTTGTGGGCACTGGGCACCGGGGTCATGGCGTTTCTTGGCGCAGGCGTCTGGGGTTTCCTGCACACGCTGGCACCGATCAACTACTACACGCACGGCAGCCAGATCACCGCAGCGCATGGCCACCTGGCGTTTTACGGCGCCTATGTCATGGTGGTGCTGACCATTATTTCCTACGCCATGCCGATGCTTCGCGGGCGCGAGGTCAACCCGGAGCGCGCGCAGGTGCTGGAAATGTGGTCATTCTGGTTGATGACGGTGTCGATGGTGTTCATTACGCTGTTCCTGACCGCCGCCGGCATTCTGCAAGTGTGGCTGCAACGGATCATCCCCAACCCACAACCGTTCATAGAAGTGCAAAATCAGTTGGTGCTGTTCTACTGGCTGCGCTGGCTCTCGGGCGTGGTGTTCTTGATCGGGCTGGTGGTCTATATCTATAGCTTCTTTGCCAAGGATAAGCCGCAGACGGTGGAAGCCGGCGAAGTTCAACCGGCGATGACTTGATTCCTCCAACCCTGACTCCTGAAAACTTCCCTCTCCCCCTGTGAGAGGGATCAGGAGTCAGGGTGGTTTTTCAACCGTCTTTGGATGCCTCCTTGGACATTCCCTACTACGAATCCTTTGGCGATGAATGCGCGGTGTTTGAAGCTGCTTGGCGTCATCGCCTGCCGCTGCTGATCAAGGGACCGACCGGTTGCGGGAAAACCCGCTTTGTCGCGCACATGACGGCCCGGCTGGGTCTATCGCTGCATACTGTGGCCTGTCACGATGATCTGTCCGCCGCCGATCTGGTCGGGCGGCATCTGCTGCACGGCGGGGCAACGGTGTGGTGCGATGGGCCGCTAACCCGGGCAGTGCGCGAGGGCGGCGTCTGTTATCTGGATGAAATTGTCGAAGCGCGCAAGGATACGACGGTGGTGCTGCATCCATTGGCCGATGACCGGCGGGTGCTGCCGATTGAACGTACCGGGGAAGTGCTGACCGCGCCGTCGTCGTTCATGCTGGTGGTGTCCTACAATCCAGGCTACCAAAACCTGTTGAAAAGCCTGAAGCCATCGACCCGTCAGCGTTTCCTGGCGCTGCGTTTCGACTTTCCCGCCCCGGAGCGGGAACGGGCGATTGTCATGGGGGAAACCGGTTGTACGGCCGCCACGGCGGAAGCGCTGGTGCGTCTGGGTTACGCGCTGCGCACTTTGAAAGAGCAGGATCTGGACGAAGCGCCGAGTACGCGCCTGCTGGTGTACGCCGCCCAGTTGATCCAGGGCGGCATGGCGCCGGTGACCGCTTGCCGGGTGGCGCTGGTTGAAGCGCTGACCGATGATGACCTGACCGCAATGGCGCTGCTGGAGGTGGTGAATGCCCATTTCCCCTGAGCCGTCTCCGACGGAGGACCATTCCCCTCCCGGCCAGGGCTTGGCGATTGCGGCGGAATCACTGTACCTGATCAATCTGTTGCTGTTGCCGGGGCTGGCGTTTCTGCTGCTGCTGGGATTGTACGGGCGCTATCGCCGGTCAGCGCCGCCATTGGGGCGTTTGCATTTACAGCAAACGCTTTCCGCCAGTTTGTGGGCCGGCGGGTTGCTGGTGATCGTCAATCTGCTGATCATTGCCCTGGGCGGTTATGACGCGGCCAGTACCTGGGTCATCGCCATTCTTTATTTCACCACCGTACACGCGACCCTGGTGCTGTTGGGCATTCTGGGGCTGGCGCGGTCGCTCGCGGGGCAAACCTTTCGCTATCCTCTGGTCGGAAACCTGCTGTCATGACGCCTTTTCAACACCAGCGTGTGCTGTATCAGGGCGGCTTTTTCATTCTGTTTCTATTCGCGCCCGTGGTTGATCTGCTGCGCTTCGATTTAACCCAAGGTCACCTGATCCTGTTTGGCGCGCCGTGGACGCTGGGGCTGGACGATTATCTGGCCGGACGCATCGACTACCAGCAGATGTCGCTGAACATTCTGTTGCGGGTCATCG
>JAUPTV010000261.1 GCA_030917925.1 Pseudomonadota bacterium | reverse complement strand
TACCGTGATTTCCTGAGGATCGAAACCGGACTGCACCGCTTCCAGCTTGAAAGCGCTATTACTGACGACCAGGGGTTGACCGCTGCCCATAAATACGCTGACGCTGCCATCTTTCTGCGTCAGCACCTGGACATTCACCAGTTCCGACAAATCGGCCAGCATCCGGTCGCGGTTATCGAGCAGGTCATTGGGCTGGGTACCCGGCGCACTCTGGGACAGGGTGATATCCTGATTGATTTTAGCGATGCCGGCGCTGAGGTCATTGATAGCGGTCACCGCGTTAGTAATGCCGGTATCCACCGCATTGCGCAGGTCAGTCAGTGCGCTATTGATATCCTCGGTACGCGAGGTCAGCGTTTGCGCCTGGTCCAGAAGCACCTGCCGAGCCGGAATCGACGTCGGCGAGTCGGCCAGATCTTGCAGCGAGCCGAAGAAGGCTTCCAGATCGGGAGTTAAACCAACTTCCGTATCGCCCAGCAGGGCGCTCAGTTGCCCGGTAAGGTCGTTCAGTTCTTCATACTGACTGACGCCACTGGTATGGCCGCGCATCTGCTTCATCACGAACTCATCGATGGAGCGGGAGATGCTTTCGATGTCGGTCCCTCGGCCCATATAGCCATAAGGATATTTTTCCGGAGTTTGCGTCCCCTGTTCTATCCGTTGCCGACTGTAATAGGGGGTATTGACATTGGCGATGTTGTGGCTGGTGGTCGCCATGCCTGTGCGAGCGGCGTTTAGCCCGGTCACGGAAACGCGGAGAATATCGACCATAACTTGTGTTCCCTTACGGGCCTCCTGATGTAGCTTAGCTCTTCACGTTCGTTATCGGCCCAATATCAGCCGACTTTAACCGTCCCAGCGCCTCGTCGAACGAGGGACCGTTCATTAAGCCTTGAATTTTTCTTGCATAATTCGGATCAGTCGCGTAACCAGCCTGTTGCAGGGCGCGCAGATAGGCCGCCCCGTCTTTGACCTGGGTCAGCGCATCCTGGTAGCGCGGATTGACTTGGATAAAATTGACATAATCCTTAAAGCTTTCGCCGTAGGATGGATAAGCGCGAAAGCCATCCCGCTGCCGGACCGGTACGCCATTGACGAATTCCAGCGTGGAATTGACGACCCGTTCACCTTGCCAGCCTCGACTGGCCTTGATGCCAAACAGGTTGTAACTGGTGCGGCCATCGGCGAAGCTCGGCACGGATTTGCCCCAGCCGGTTTCATGCGCGGCCTGGGCAATCAGCACTTCCGGGGAAACACCCAATTGCTTGGCGGCTTCCTGGGCATGGGGCCACATCCGGCGCACAAAGGCGACCGGGGATGAGGGTTCGTAGGGTGCATCGTCTACCGGATACGCATTCCGGTTAGCTGCCGGCGAGGCAAAAGGTGTCGGTCGGTTGACAGTGGCCGATGACGGCATTCTGACGCTGGAGCGAATGCGCTCGACCTGGCGCAGCATCGCCAGCGGATCGCCAATCATCGTCGGGGAAGTCGGCGGGGTAGCGCCAGCTTGATCACCGCCCAGTTGCCGGGCCATCGCATCGCCCAGGCCCAGTTGCCCCTGTTTAGCCAGGGAGAGGGCGATCTGCTGATCAAACATATCGCGGTAAAACCGGCCCTGGTCGCTGTCCATCAGGCCGCCATCGCCGGGGCTGGCGTCGCGCATACTCTTCAGCATCATCTGAATGAACACCGCTTCAAACTGCTTCGCTGCTTCGCGAACCGCGTCCGGGGAGTTCTGCTGCGCCTTGCGCCGCAGGTCGGAAAGTCCCTGAATGTCGGTGTAAACAAAAGCAGAGTCGGTAGCGGCGACCATGAGCGGTCTCCTAACGCATCCGTGCCTGGATCTCGCTAAAGCGGCGAATCCAGGGCTTCATCGTTGACGATTGGGCGGCGATTTGCGTAGCAACGGTTTGTGCGGTGCTGAAATCCGGGTAGTCGCCGACCACCAGTGAGTACCATGGGCCAGAGCGACTGGTCGTCACGAAATAGGCGGGCGGTGCAGCGCCTTTAGCCACTGACCCAGCGACTTCCCGGAGCTTGGCCATGTCCTTGCCACTATAAAGCTGCACCGTGTAGCGATTCGCATCACGGCTTTTCAGCCATTCCGGCTCCTGCAGGACTGTGGTGGAAGCAGGGGATTCCGTAGGCGGAGTCACCGTAACGGGAGCCGCTTCGGCAGTAGCCTCAGGAGAGGTTGCCACGGTGGCCGGTTTGGGATCCAGTTCGATAGGCGGTGGGATATGAGACGCCATTGGGTTATGGGCAGGCGCGGCAGCCGCTTCAGGACTTGGTGCGCCATGGGCGGGTAGCGCCGCTTCGGGACTCGGGGTTTTATGCGGAGCGGACGCTTCGGGACTTGGTGCGCCATGGGCGGGTAGCGCCGCTTCAGGACTGGGGGTTTCATGCGGAGCGGCCGCTTCGGGACTCGGCGCACCATGAACCGGCACCGTCGGCGCATGTGGAGTCGCCAGGTGCGGCGGATCGGCGACGAGATCCCCTGGTTTTGCGGGTGACGGTTCAGCACGGGCTGATGGCGGAGGGCGAGCATCCGCAACGGCCGGCAGGTCAGGCGCATTCAGCGTGATCATGGTTTTGATCGCGCCGACTTGCAGACCCAGGGCGATCAGCAGAATCACGCCAAACAGTGACAGAGATTTCCAGGACAAAGCGGCCATGGTAGAGACTCGGTTCAAATGACGATCAGTTCGGCTTTGAGCGCGCCAGCCGCTTTGAGCGCTTCCAGAATAGCGATCAGGTCCGTCGGCGATGCGCCCACCTGGTTGACCGCCTGAACAATGTCGTTGAGCGCCGCGCCGGGATTGAACATGAACATCGGTTTCTTTTCCTGGTTAACGGCGATATTGGCATTATCCACGACCGCTGTCCGTCCACCCGAGAACGGTCCGGGTTGGCTGACGATGGGATCGGAACTAATCGTGACGGTGATGTTGCCGTGGGAAACAGCGGCTGGACCCACTTGGACGTTTTGGCCAATGACCACGGTGCCGGTGCGGGCGTTGACGATAATTTTGGCCGCGCCCTGAGCCGGGACCACTTCAATATTCTCCAGTACCGAGATCAGGCTGACCCGCTGATTGGGATCGGCAGGGCCGCGCACCTGGATCGAAGCGGCATCCATCGCCTGAGCCACCGAACCGCCCAGCGCCGTATTGACGGCGGCAACGATTCGTTCCGCGGTGGTGAAATCAGCTTGCCGCAGGTTCAGCACGATGAACTCATCACTGCCGCCGAATTTGCCGGGCACCTGCCGTTCGACCGTCGCGCCGTTGGGAATGCGCCCGGCGCTGGGCACGCCAACTGTGACGCTGGAGCCGCCGCCAGAGGCGCTGATGCCGCCGGTGGTCAAGCTGCCCTGGGCCATGGCGTAGGTTGCGCCATCTGCACCTTTCAGCGGGGTCAGCAGCAGGCTACCGCCACGCAGGCTTTTGGCGTTGCCGATGGAGGAGACGGTGATGTCAATGGTTTGGCCGGGTTTGATGAAGGGCGGCAAGTCGGCATGGACGGAGACGGCGGCGACGTTTTTCAGTTGCAGGTTGACGTCGGGCGGGATGATCACACCCATGTTGGACAACATGCTTTTCAGGCTTTTAACGGTAAAAGGCGTCTGGGTGGTTTGATCGCCAGTGCCGTTGAGGCCGACCACCAGACCGTAGCCGATCAGTTGATTGGTGCGGACGCCGGAAACCACCGCCAGATCCTTGATGCGATCAGCCATGACCATCGGGGTCGCCAGGGTCAGCAGGAGCAGCAATGACAGTGAACGGAACATGGCAGACGCCTCGACAAGAATTAAGGTTTAAAACGGGAACAACGCGCTGAGGAAGAACCGGCCCAGCCAACCGATGGTATTGGCATCGGCCAGTGCGCCGTTGCCGGCGTAGGTGATTTTGGCGTCAGCGACCTGGCTCGACAGGATGGAATTATCGGCCTGGATATCTTCAGGGCGAATGACGCCGGAGATTTGCACCACTTCCTCACCCTGATTGAGCGTCAACATCTTTTCGCCGCGAATGGCCAGGTTGCCATTAGGATAGACGCCAATCACGACGGCGGAAACATTGCCGGTCAGGCTGTTGCTTTGATCGCTGGCCCCGTCGCCGCCCATTTCGCGTTCACCAGAAATGGTAGTTGCATAATTGTTGTTGAGCGCCGCGTTTGCCGGATCGCCGAGGGATGCGCCAAAGATAATCGGATTGGCCAGATTGATATTGCTGGATTTATTAACGCTGGTGGTAGCGGATTTGGTGGCGGCAGTGCTTTCACGCAATACGATCACCACGGTATCGCCGACTCGCCGGGCGGTGCGGTCTTCAAACAGCCGCATGTCGCGATTGGTTTGGTAGATGGAGCCAGAAACCCGTGGGCCGGGATTGGCTTCGTCGGCGGGCAGCATGACCTGGGGGGTGACGGGTTTGAAGTCGTATTGCGGGGCCAGGCCGCTGCATCCGGTCAACAGGATCAGCAAAGGGAGGGCGGCGGACTTGTTCATAATGATGACCTACAAGTTGTTATTGACGTATTGCAGCATCTGGTCGGTGGCGGAGATAACTTTGGAGTTCATCTCATAAGCGCGCTGGGTTTCAATCATGTCGACCATTTCTTCAACGACGTTGACGTTGGAGGTTTCCAGCGCGCCTTGCATGATGGAACCGAGGCCATTAGCGGCGGGATCGCCTTCCTGTGGGTCGCCGCTGGCCACGGATTGCAGGAACAGGTTTTCGCCCATGGCTTGCAGGCCCGCCGGGTTGATGAAGTCAGCGAGTTGCAGAGTGCCCGCTTGTTGAGGTTCCGCTTCGCCGGCGGTCAGGACGTTGACGATGCCATCCCGGCTGACGGTGACGCTCATCGCTCCCGGCGGCAGGGTGATTTCCGGTTGCAGGGTATAGCCGCTGGAGGTGACGACCTGGCCGTCTTTATTGATTTGGAAGGAGCCGTCGCGGGTGTAGGCGGCGGTGCCGTCGGGCAGATTGATTTTGAAGAAGCCCCGGCCGTTGATGGCGAGATCGAGGTTGTTGTCAGTCTGGATAATATTGCCCTGGGTGAAGAGCTTGGATGTGGAGACGACGCGGGTTCCGGCGCCGAGCATCAATCCAGAAGGCAGTTCCGCGTTTTGTGCGGTTTGGCCGCCGACTTGCCGAACGTTTTGATAGAGCAGGTCTTCGAACTGGGCGCGGCTTCGCTTGAAGCCGGTGGTGCTGACGTTCGCTAGATTATTGGCGACAACCGACATGCGGGTTTGTTGGGCGTCGAGGCCGGTTTTGCCGACCCAAAGTGCGGAGGCCATGATTTTTCTCCTTTATTCCAGCTTCAGCAATTGGTCAGTGGCGCTGGCGTTGTCTTGTGCGGTGCTCATCATCTTGACTTGCAGTTCAAAGCGTCGGGATGCATCAATCATGCTCACCAGTGCTTCGGCGGGATTGACATTGCTGCCTTCGAGTGCGCCGGAGACGATTCGCACGGTGGCGTCTTTGTAGAGCGGGTTTTCGCCATCGGGCTTGACCAGTCGGATGCGTTCCACGACGACCAGATTTTCCGGGGCTTCGCCCAGTGGGCGGACGGAGATGGTGCCGTCTTCGCCGATTTGAATTTTTTCGGCGGGCGGAATGGCGATGGGGCCGCCGTTACCCATGACCGGTTGGCCGTTAGCGGTGGTCAGTTGGCCGTTAACATCGAGTTGGAGTTCACCATTGCGGGTGTAGGCTTCGCTGCCGTCGGGGAGTTGGATGGCGATCCAGCCTTCGCCTTTGACTGCAATGTCCAGATCCCGACCCGTAGTCATCACTTTGCCTTCGGTCAGGTCGATGCCGGGCCGTTCGGTCATGGCATACACTCGGGTGGGCAAAGCGAAGTCATCGCTGAAAGCCTGCATGCTGCGGGCGTCGGCCATGTCCTTGCGGAAGCCGACGGTGTTAACGTTCGCCAGGTTGTGGGCGATCAGTCCTTGCCCACGCAGGGTTTGCTGGGCTCCGGTCATCGCAACATAGAGCATACGGTCCATGGTTTAGTGGCCTTGATCCTAGCGGATCATGTTGGTAGCGGTCTCGGTAAGGGTTTGATTGGTAGTAATGATCTTTGAATTAGCCTGGAAGTTGCGCTGGGCGATGATCATGTTGACCAATTGGTCGGTTAGATCGACGTTGGAGGCTTCCAGACTGCCTCCCTTTATATTGGGTGTGATAAGCACTGCAGCGCCGGATTCAAGGGTTGCCGTCCACTGCGTTTCACCTATTGCCTTGAGACCTTGTACGCTAGGGAAGTCAAATACGCCGACTTTTGCAGTCGTATTAGCCGCATCGTTAAAAGTCAAAGTTCCATCGGGATTGATATTGACGATATTAGCAAAAAGCCCTGCAGTAGAAGAAGCTGGAACAGTTATTGGACTACCAGTATCGTCTAAAAGACGTTGGCCTTGTTCGTTCACAATATAGCCGGTACCACTACCATCATCAGTAATGGTGAAACTGCCATTGCGTGTATAACTTGTTGTTGTACCAGCAACATCT
>JAUPTV010000260.1 GCA_030917925.1 Pseudomonadota bacterium | reverse complement strand
GGTAGTGTTCTAGACTTGGATTTTATATAATACCTTATCAAATTTGATTGAAAACTTCTAATTTTATAAGGATTCTAAAAATGGTTTTAATTCCTGTTGTTTGCCCAGCATGTGGTTATGATAAAGTCTCGAAACGTGGGAAAACAGAGAACGATAAACAACGCTACCTTTGTCAAAACACGGAGTGCCCTGTTAGTTCATTTATTCTAGACTATGATTATAATGGATATTTACCTGACGTAAAGAAGAAAATTATTGATATGGCGATCAATGGTAGTGGAATTCGTGATACTGCAAGGGTTTTAAAAATCAGCCCAACCACGGTGATTAACGAGTTAAAAAAAATAGAATCTCGCCTCGAATCAGTGAATCTGACGGTACTGAATAATTTGAATAAGAGTGAAATTATCGTTGATGTTCAAAAAGTTGAAGACGATGCTGCTGAAATCGATGAAATGTGGAGCTATGTTTGGAGTAAAGAACATCAACGTTGGTTATGGCATGCGATAGACCATAAAACAGGGAAAATCCTCGCCTATACTTTCGGTACTCGGAAAGATGAAGTGTTTTTAAAGTTAAGAGAACTCCTGGAACCTTTTGGAATTAGCCGATTTTATACTGATGATTGGGGGGCTTATGAACGTCATTTGCCATCCGAACAACAGACGGTAGGTAAAGCCAATACTCAAAAGATTGAGCGAAAACATCTGACCCTACGGACCCGTATTAAAAGATTGGCACGCAAGACTATATGTTTCTCTAAATTAAATAAAATGCATGATATTGTCATTGGTCTTTTTATCAATCGGTATGAATTTGGGATCTTGGTGTGAACTCCAAGTCTAGAACACTACCTGAACAGCATCACAACCCGCCTGATTTTATTAGGGGTAGTATTCATCGTTTTCACTGCGATCATCCGGACTTTCATCCTGGCTCATTATCTGCGCGAAGATATTACTGAACTGACCTCAGCGCACTTGTTAACCATCGCTCATTATGTGGCGAAGGATATTGACCATGACATTTTAGAGCGACGTGAATTTCTGGAACATATTGCAGTGAAATTCCCGTTGCATGTACTGCATAACCAGGAAAAATTACAAACCTGGCTAGAGGAACGCTATAACATCAACCCATTATTTTCATTAGGGCTATTTATACTGGATCGCTCCGGTAGGGTGCTGGCGGACTATCCGGTATTGCCGGATCGGGTCGGCTTTTCTTTTGCAGATCGCGATTATTTTCAGCAAGCCAGCAAAGGCGAATTCGCCATCGGTCGCCCCATCTTCGGGCGTGTTTCCAAAGTCCCCTTATTGCCGATGGCTCTGCCCTTACGCGACAGTGCGGGAAATATACAGGCCATTCTGGGCGGGGTATCCGCACTCCAGTCCAGGAACTTTATGGAAGCCTTCTACAGCACCCGCATTGGTACGACAGGAGGTCTGGTACTGGTTTCGCCACACGATAACTTGTTCATTGGCTCATCCAAAGATGCGAATATCATGCTGAAGCCCACGCCCAATCCAGGCGTGCATCCGCAGCACGATCAGGCGATGAAAGGATTTCGTGGCGTGGGTATCGACACGAATGCTGGCGGTATCGAAGAATTAGCCGCCATCGCTTCAATACCCAGTAGCGGTTGGTTTGTCGTAGCGCATTTGCCCACTGCCGAGGCTTTTGCCTCAATTACCCGTATGTGGCATTTCATATTAAAAAACACCATGATTGTTGTCCCCATTTTCCTGTTCCTTGCCGCACTTGGCCTGCGCTATCAATTACGTCCGCTCATGAAGGCCGCGCAACATGCGGACCGCATGACGCAGGATGAAATTCCTCTCCAATCACTACCGGTCGTCCGCAATGATGAGGTGGGACATCTGACGATGGCCTTCAATCGCGTTTTGTCAAAGTTGCTGGAAAGTCGTGCTGATCTAGAAGGTATGGCATACCACGACACGTTAACCGGGTTGCCAAACCGTCGGCTATTGGCTGATCGTATGCAACAGGCGTTGAGCCGTGTCCAACGTAGCCAGCGGCAAATTGCCTTGTTATTTCTGGATCTGGACGGATTCAAGCCACTGAATGACCGATTGGGACACGCGGCAGGCGATGCGGCCTTGTGTGAAGTAGCTGAGCGTTTGTGTGCCGTGGTGCGGCGTGAAGATACCGTAGCGCGGGTTGGCGGAGACGAGTTCGTGATCCTGCTATCCGATCTGAATACCGATGCCAGAGCGGCAGCGGAGTTGGTCGCCAATAAATGTCTGGGCGTTTTTCACCAGCCTTTCGTTATCCATGACCAAGCCTATCGACTGGGAACATCCATTGGGATTGCCATGGGTCATGCCGAGTATTCTCCGGACCAATTGCTGATTGCTGCAGATCAGGCGATGTATCGCGCCAAGGAAGCCGGACGCGGGCAGTTTTTCTGGGCGATGGATGACTCTGTGTGCTAAAGCACAGACGCTCTCATGGGGTCATGATAGTTTCTGCCTTCCGTACTGACTAAAACGGAGCCACTCCCTGAAGGGAAACGTAATGAACAAACAAGTTTTTTCAGCCTGTAGCGTCACTAAGATCCTCGATCTTTCTGCAACCTCCGAAGTCGCTGGTGCTCTCGAATCCGCAGTAACCCGTGGGGTTATGACGACCGATAACGATTTTCCCACCGCCGCCAGTTGGTGGCGTAACAAAGAGGGGTTCCTGTTTGCTACTCACCCGACAACAGTCGTTCCCGGATTTCGCCGTGTCGAACTGAAATGGGAATCAGACGATGGCTATCGGGCTGCCGCTTAACAAAAACGGGGGCCGGATCTTCAACACCGTGATGCTCAGCGCCCTTGCCCACACCGCTCGGCATCCATGTTTTTCGCAACCTGGACCCTGATTATCGGGGTACTGCTGATCAGCATGGCCTTGTCGGGTACGTTGCTGAAGCGGCTGCCCCTGAGTACCGCACTGCTCTATCTGGCTGTCGGTTACGGGCTGGGTCCCGCCGGATTAGCCCTCATGGCTCCCGATCCGCTGACCTACCCCGTTTTTCTGGAAAGAATGGCCGAAGTGGCCGTACTCATCTCGCTATTCACGGTCGGTCTAAAGCTCGGCCTGCCCCTGTCAAACCAGGCTTGGCGTCTGCCGGTGCGGTTGGCAACGGTGTCGATGATGCTGACCGTGGCGCTTATTACCGCCATCGGAGTGATGGGCCTCGGCCTCTCTCTGGGTGCGGCGATCCTGCTCGGCGCGATCCTCGCACCTACCGATCCGGTGCTGGCCTCCGATGTCCAGGTCGAAGAGGCCAATGATCGCGACCGGCTGCGTTTCAGTTTGACGGGCGAAGGCGCTTTGAACGATGGCGCTGCCTTTCCTTTCGTCATGCTGGGCCTGGGCCTGCTCGGTCTGCATGATTTGGGGGCGGAGGGTTGGCGCTGGATCGCGGTAGATGTGCTCTGGGCGATCACAGGCGGTCTGGGGATCGGCTGGGCGCTGGGTACGCTGATCGGGAGGCTGGTCGTCTATTTGCGGAGCCGCCACCAGGAATCAGTCGGTTTCGATGAGTTTCTGGCGCTGGGCCTGATCGCATTGACCTATGGACTCGCGGTACTCGGCCATGCCTATGGTTTTCTGGCCGTTTTTGCGGCGGGTCTCGCGCTACAGCGGGTGAAAGAACAGCCGGGGACAGACTCCCGTTCAGCCGCTCAGGAAACTGGTCTTCAGAGCAAGCAGGCTCATGAGGCACTGGCCACTGATTCGGGATTGGCCAGTGCTTATATGAGGCAAGAAGTGCAAGGCTTCAACGAACGACTGGAGCGGATCACCGAGGTCACTCTGGTGCTGGTCATCGGCGCGATGCTTTCTTTCATCGATCATCTCCCCGCTAACACCACTTGGTTTCTCTTACTGCTCTTTCTGGTGGTGCGCCCCCTCTCGGTAGGGCTTGGATTGCTCGGCGCACCCGTGTCGGGTGATCAGCGCTATCTCATTTCCTGGTTCGGCATTCGCGGCATCGGCTCAATCTATTATTTGATGTACGCGATCAACCATGGCTTGCCCCGCCTTTTAGCTGAGGAAATGATCGCCCTCACCCTGACCACCGTGGCGGTCTCCATCGTGCTTCACGGGATCTCGGTGACTCCGTTAATGAATCTCTACAGGCAAAGAAAGGCTAATTTTTCTCGCCGCTAAGAAGCTGATGACCTACCGACGAATACCCGTCTCCAGCAAGGTAGCAAAAGCATCGGCCGTCACCGGCCGACTGAAGAAAAAACCCTGCCCCTCCGCGCAGTGATGGGATTGCAGAAAGGCGAGTTGTTGCGGGGTTTCGATGCCTTCGGCCACCACCCGCTGTTTGAGACTCATACCGATTGCGATGACAGCGCTGACGATGGCATCGCCGGCATTGCCGTCGAGTTCCCGCACGAACGACTGGTCAATTTTGAGCGTGTCGATTGGGAAACGCCGCAGATAGCTCAAACTGGAATAACCAGTGCCGAAATCATCCACCGCAATCTGCACCCCGAGTTCCTTGAGCGCGTGCAAATGGGACGTCGTTAGTTCGGTATCCGGCATGAGTCCACTCTCAGTCATCTCGAACTCGAGGTAATGTGGGTCCATGCCCGTATCGTTCAGGATGGCGCGGACACCGGCGAGAAAATTCTTGCCGTGAAACTCCACCGCCGAGACATTAATCGCGATCTGGCTAATGTCGAGACCGGCTTGTAACCAAACCGCCATCTGCCGACAGGTTTCGCGGAGTACCCACTGGCCCATCGGTAGAATCAGGCCAGAGTCTTCGGCAATACTCACGAACTGCTCCGGACCGATCAGCCGATGATGGGCTTGCTGCAAGCGGATCAGCGCTTCGGCACCGGTAATAACGCCCGTGGCGAGGTTCACCTTCGGTTGGTAGTGCAAGACAAACTCGTGCTGCTCGAGCGCACGGCGCAACGTCTCTTCGACAGAGTGCCGGGTAACCGCACGAACATTCATCTCTTGAGTGAAGACCCGGTAAGTGTTGCGCCCGCTTTGTTTGGCGTGATACATCGCGCTATCGGCGTTCTGGACCACCGTTTCGACATCCTGGCCGTGGTCGGGGTAGAGGCTGATGCCGATACTCAGGGTGACGTGGAGCCAATGGGCATCGATGAGATGCGGCTCAGCCATGGCCTTGATCAATTTTTCGGCCGTGAGGCAAACGTCCTGCAACGTATGAACTTCGGCCAATAGCACCACAAATTCATCGCCTCCCTGGCGACAAACGGTATCCGAGACCCGAACGCAGGCTTGCAGGCGCTGAGCGACCGACTGTAGCAACTGATCGCCTACGGTATGCCCCAATGAGTCGTTGATGTGTTTGAAGCGGTCGAGGTCCAAATATAACAGGGCCACCTTCTTACCATACCGCTGGGCGAGCGCCATCGACTGCGCCAGCCGGTCCGTCAGCAGGGAACGGTTCGGCAAGCCGGTCAGAAAGTCGTGCTTGGCCATATAGGACATTTGCATGGCCGCCTGCTCGGCGGCCTCGGTCATCGTCTGCGCGTGAACGGTGGCGAGGACCAAGTGCTCGTTCGCTTCCCGCAACTGTGCTTGGTTCTGTGCGTTCAGCTCGGCCTTGTCCCTCGCCGCCTCTTCCTGGGCGCGCAGGGCTTTATCGCGCAGGGCAGCGACCTGTTCACGACAGTCCGCGATCTCTTCGCGCTGGTCAGCCACCTCTTCACGCTGGTCAGCCACCTCTTCACGCCGGTCAGCCACCTCTTCACGCCGGTCAGCCACCTCTTCACGCCGGTCGACGGTCTGTTCACCGGCAAGGAGCGCCGCCTCACGTTCGGCAAAGGTATTCGCGGCCGTCGAGGCGGGAGATGGCACGCGGCGGTTGGCCTTGAGTGGCGACCTGATCGCACCTTTCCGGCGGGTAACACTCTGTTTAGTCATCACTATTTTCCTGAGTGGTTCGTCTCAGGCGCAGGTATGTGCGTCGGGCGCGCACTGAGGATGCCTTCATAGTCAAGGAGGGTGTCGCCGATAACGATACCGTCATCGGTGATCTCAAACTGCCGCAGCTCGTTACTGTGGAGGCTGGCGCGCACCTTGACGACCGCCATCACGCGCTTCAGACGGCTCCCGATTTCGATATAGCGCTGGACGATGATCGCGTCGGTGAGAAAGGCTGATCCGTAGGGACTAAAGCGCAGATCGGTGTAGCGGTCTTCCAGTTCCGACGTCAGCAACACGGTCACGCCGAGGCTAGACAGCGCGGCGACCATGCGAAACAGCGACTCGCGAAAATCCTCGCGGAAAGTCGGCGCGACCGCCAGCTCGAATCCGGACAGTGAGTCGATGACCACCCGGGTCGCTTTCATTTGTTGAATAAGGCTAATCAGATGCTGGACGATTTCATCAATCGACAAATCCAGCAGGCGGGTATTGATCAAGCCGATGTGCCCGGCGCGAACCAGGGCGTCGATGGTGCGGGTCCGTGACTGACTCGGGGTTTGTTCAAACGCGACGATCACGCCCGGTTCGCCCCGGCGCACCCCTTCGACCAGGAAGGCCGTAGCGAGGATGGTCTTGCCCGATCCGGATGGCCCGGCGACGAGCAGCGAATAACCGGACGGCAAGCCCCCGCCCAGCATGTCGTCAAGGTGCGGCACGCCCATCGCCAGCCGGGTATGGCTCCGCGGTGATTCGGGCGCCTTCAACATAGCGCCGGTATCGTCGCGCACGACCGCCGCCGGAAAGACGACAATCCCGGTGGGGGTGATGCGGAAGGTGTGCAGACCGGGGTAGGTCGCCTGGCCGCGCATTTTTAGCACCTGCAGCTTGCGCACCATCGAATTCCGATGGACGCTTTGCTCCAGTGACAGCAGGCCGTCGGCCACGGTGAAGACCGGATGGGGGTCACGGTCCGACCCATATTCGCCGATCAGGAAGGTGGTGGCCTGCCAACCGCTCAACTGGATCCCGAGTTGCTGGATGAACTGTTGCTGGCTCATGGCCCCATGGGGTTGGCGGCGCGTTTCCAGCAGAACCGCACGAAACGAATCGATGAAGACCAATGCCGGAGAGGAGGCCTCCACCTCCTGCGTGATGCGCGCCAGCACCTGATCGAAATTGCCCGCAGCGACCTCATCGCTCAAATTGACAAAGCGAATCGATTCATTGATCTGGTCGAGGTCGAAAAACGCGAACTGCTGCTGATAGCGCAACATCTTCAACGGGGGTTCGCCGAGTACCGTGAAATACAACGCCGGACGCTCCCGTGTCGCCAAAGCGAACATGATCTGGTGCGCGAGCGTCGTTTTACCGGACCCCGGCGGCCCGACAATCAGGTTGAAGGAGAATTCCGGCAGTCCGCCCCCCAGGATCGCATCCAATCCCGGTACGCCGGTGGCGAGGCGGCGGATGATCACTTTATTGCTCATACGATGCGTTCTCCTGTTCAGACAACGCTAATCGGGGCATCCAGACTGGGGCCAATAGCCGGTCAGTTAAGGATTTTCCAATCAAGGTGGCCAGCAGTTCGGTAAAGGTCACCAGCAGGGTATAGCTTGCTTCTGCGGCGACGGCGGTCTCTTGGCCTGCCAGGCACACCTTGATGTGGGTCAGCAGCGCGGCGCCATTTCCATCATTTCCAGCCATGGTCAGCCCAGGGAAAGTCTTGCTCGTGACGTTCACGGAACGGCTGAAAAGAGCATCGACACCACGTGTGCCAATCACGGGTGCGAGCCTGGCGGATACCTGAAGGCAGGTGCTAATGGTCGCTTCAGCGATAGCGCTGGCATCGGCGGTCTCTCCAGCACCCTGCATCAGCGTTCTGCGTATCGCTTCGTGATCCATGTCGTGACTCGGGGCTGATCCGGATCTTCAATCGTAGCAGCGCAACTTCCGGGAAAACTCTTGTAGCGCGAGGATGCCGGTCTCTTCAGCACGCTGGCACCAGCCTTCCAACTGGTTGACTAACAGCTCCTTTGAAACCGTGGAACGGCTCCACAGCGCCACCAGTTCCTGGCGCATCGCGTAAAGAGTCCGCAGTACCGGGCTGACTTGAAGCATCCGTTCCAGGGCAATGCGCTCCGGCTCCGGCAGATGTTCCGTGTCCCGTTGCAGCCCCTGCTGAACCACTTGCAGCGCCCTGGATTCACGCATCCCGAGCGTGGCGCGGGCTTGCAACGTGCCGATTTCTTCCAGAACGGTCTGCTTGAGACAGTGAGCGAACGTGGCCAGTATCTGGTAGCGGTGGGTGATGATGGCCCGCAGGGTGTCGGCATCACAGTACCGTTTGGTCGGGTCGAAATGGATTTTAGGCGCTACCCAGCGCACTCGGGCCAGGCCCAGCGTCTCCAGAATACGGATATACAGCCAGCCGAGGTCGAATTCCCACCACTGGCTGGAGAGCTTGGCGGAGGCGACGTAGGCATGGTGGTTGTTGTGCAGTTCCTCGCCGCTCACCAGGATGCCCCACGGCACGATGTTTTTGGAGGCATCGTTCGGTGCGAAATTGCGGTAGCCCCAGTAGTGACCGATGCCATTGATGACCCCCGCGGCGAAGAACGGAATCCACAGCATCTGCACTGCCCAGACCGTGAGTCCCATCGGACCGAACAGGATAAGATCGATGATCAACATAAGGCCGATCCCGAATCCGCTGTGCTTGGCGTAGAGATGGCGTTCGAGTCGGTCGTCGGGCGTGCCGTGACCGTATTTCTCCAACGTAGCCGTATTCCGAGCGGCTCTGCGATACAGTTCGGTGCCCTCGAACAAAACGTGGTTGATTCCATAAATCTGCGGGCTATGCGGGTCTTCTCGTGTTTCGCACTTGGCGTGATGCTGGCGATGGACCGCCACCCATTCCCGAGTGACCAATCCGGTCGTGAGCCAGAGCCAGAAGCGAAAAAAATGGCTGGCGACCGGATGCAGCTCCAGCGCACGGTGCGCTTGATGCCGGTGCAGGAAAATCGTGACCGCAGCGATGGTGACATGGGTCAAACCCAGGATCACCAGCCCATACGCCCACCAAGGAAGATCAATGAGACCCAGTTGCATGATCAGACTCCACAGCTATGACTTCAATAGCTTGGTCATAAAGCTCAACGGTGTCTGTGCGGTTTCGCACATATAATCTTTCCGGCTGATCAGCGAACCTTCCGAACCACCCCGGCGCTTCGCGCCACACCTCCTTACCAAGGAAGAGAATCCGGCGATCATGCGGCTAATACCAATTCCCGGTATCTACACCTATTGGTGCGCCACCTCAGCCAGAACCCGCAACACTTCGTTGAAAGACGCCTCGCTATTTCTCACGAAGCAGGCGACCTCTGCAACCGCACAAATGGACAGTTCATCACCCATCATCATCCACCCGTGAGGTGGCCATCCTTTCGTGTTGGAAAGGGTCATGAGCATATCGCCGCCTTGGTGCATCATGCGCCCGTTCGCATAACAGATATCCGCAGCCAGACGGCGATGCGTCCGCTCCAGTTCGCCCACGGACTCGACCAAGGAGCCATCGTCACTGAAGCGCAGCGCCGCGATGACCCCTTGGACGCCCAGCAGGCTTTCTAAATTAATCATGGCTGATTCTCCTGTCACAATGCCCAGATTCCTAAACCTGGTCATTGAAGAGCTGGTAAGCCCGGTCGTAATCAAAAGCCTCTCTCTTGGCGAGTACGGCCTTGCTGCTCACGCCCATCATCACATCATCCAGGCCCATGAAGGTAAAGCCCCGTTCGGGTAGAAAGCCCTGCTGGCCCGAAAGCTTAGCCCAGCCCGTAGCCTGCATCCGGTAGATGGCCATGTTGGCGGCGCACATTTGAGCGACGACTTCGGCAAAGTCGCGCGTGAAATCACCCCGGGTCTCGCCCAAATCGCCGGTGCAGGAAAATTCCAGCGCACCATAGGCACCCGGCAGCAACATCAATTGATCCAAAGTAGGCATAATTTCTTCTCCGGTTTTCGCTAAATGGATACTTCGGCACCCGCCGCCGTGCGCATGGTCGAGATCACCTCTTGCAACGAGGTTTCACTCAGACTCACGACGCAGGTGCTGTCGCGCACCGTCACCAGGGACATTTCCGGACCCCACAGGGTCCAGCCTTCGCAGGTATCCCAACCGGGTGCGCCCGCCAAATCGGCCAAAAGGCGACCTTGCATCTCCATGATGAGGGTCATTGAGGCACAAAGACTCATCAGCGACTCGGCCTGGGCCTCTGGAAAAGGACCCTCGAAGTCATTCAACAGCCCTTTTCGGGAAAAAACCCCGGCCGCCACCGCGCCCGGCAATTTCATCAACTCCGATGCTCTGGACATAGACACCTCGCAAACAGGACTTGGGAATCCAGGGAACTCTCAGCGATAAAGATGAAGTCTCACTTCAAAGGGTGAGAATGGGTCATCGCAACCTTCGTCAAAATTAAAGGGAAAAGTCAGCGTAGTCTGTGCGCTAACGAACATATTGGGCGATTTCCCGTCTGAATCACGGATAGGCACGGATTTTTTGGATTACACGCCCTTATCTTGATAATCCGTTTGATCCGTGGTTAATTTCCTTTCTGCGCATTCTTTTTCTCTTTAACTAAATCGAGACGCCTCTCAATCCGGCCGATAATGGCCAAGATAGCCCAGGTCAGCGCCACGCTTAACGCGCCGATTCCGAGACCGCCTAATCCTACTGTCATACCCACTGCCGCGGTCATCCAGATCGTTGCGGCCGTCGTCAGTCCCTGTATTTCACGCGCCTCACTCAGCTTGAGGATCGCTCCGGCCCCGATAAAGCCGACCCCCGTGGCCACACCTTGAGCGATTCTGGCGACTTCCGCTAACGGCATCCCGAGTTCCAGCGGAACGACCACGAAAAGAGCCGAACCGAGAGCAACCAGCATGTGGGTTTTCAGCCCGGCGGGTTTACCCCTGGCTTCCCGTTCCATGCCCACAATCGCACCGAGCACCATGGCTGCCAGCAGCCGGATCGTGACTCGTGCGAGCTCTCGCATGTCCGGAAGTCCTGCGGTCAGCTCTTGCCAGATGAAAGTTTCCATCTTTACACCCGCATCGACCGAAGATTTTTCATCGTAAGGATTCTGTGGAGGGTTCCCCAGGGTCGCTCGTGAAACTGCTTTTGCTATGTGCAGTTTTGGCGATTTCGCTGCTCGACTGAAGCGCATCTGTGCCACTTTCATCCAACGCTTTGATTAGGTGGTCCGGTGCGGGCTGTTGCCGGCGTGAGCCGAAGACATGCGAGTAGGCCCAGGTAAATTCAGCACCCATCAGAAAGATCTGGGCGGAGTAATAAACCCAAACCAGCAGAGCCACGAGCGAACCGGCTGCGCCAAAACCGCTCACCACCCCGCTTCTACCGATATACAGGCCGATCAAAAATTTGCCGATAGTGAACAGGATGGACGTGAGCGCAGCGCCCATCCAGACTTCACTCCAGTGAATACGCACCCGCGGCATGATTTTGTAAATCAGGGCAAACAGGCCAGTGGTGAGGACGAAACTGAAGAGTAAGTTGACGACATTGGCCATGACCTCCAAGCCCTCAAACCGTGGCGACCACCATTTTTCGAGAGCCGCAAGCCCGGCGCTCAAGACCAGCGACACCATCAGGACAAAGCCAATGCCCATGATCATGCCGAACGACAGCAGGCGTGCGCGAATCAAGCCCCACAGGCCACTGCTTCGGTCACGATCAGGGACCCGCCAGATGCGATCCAGCGAACTCTGTAGTTCACCGAACACGGTCGTCGCCCCAATCAGCAAAAGCCCTCCGCCGATCAGGGTTGCGGTGAAGCCTTTTGTTGGCTGGTTCACGCTCTCTACCAGCGCCTGCATGGCCAATGCCCCCTGCTCCCCGATCAGGGTCTGAAATTGACCGGCGATTTCGCCGCGAGCGGCCTCCTCACCGAACGCCAAGCCGGCAATCGCAATGACAATCAGCAACAAGGGGGCAATGGAGAACATGGTGTAGTAGGCCAGCGCTGCACCCATGCTCTGTACATGATCATCGTTCCATGCGTTGAACGCGGTCTTGATCAGGATCCAGGTTTCCTTCGTCGTCATCTCCATATCCTGATCAACAACACGGCTGAACGTAGAGCGGAAAAACCCGTCAAATCCGCCCTAGCAACAACAGCACAACGATGATGATCACGATTAACCCTACCCCACCGCTAGGCGCGTAGCCCCAGCTTCGGCTGTGTGGCCAGGTCGGAATGATGCCGATCAGGATCAGAATCAGAATGATTAGCAGAATGGTTCCCAAGCTCATAATCTTCTCCTCGTAGTGAGTGGATTTTAAGCCGGTACAGCGGTAGGTTGCACTCGGCACCTGAATAGAGTAGGCGCGTGGCAAGCACAGTTCTGTGCGCTGGCGAACGTAAGCAGCAAAATATCTATTGCGTGGATTAAAGCGATTTCCGGTAAACACACAGGGGTTAGCCCGCTTTTTGCTCACTCAGTTCTCGGAACAGCACCACTCGCTTCTCTGTTCCCTTGGCTTTATACATGGCGGTATCGGCATTTTTAAAAAGAATGTTAGCCGTTTCTCCATCTGCGGGATATAGGGCAATACCAATACTGGTTTTTATAGAAAGAACCGTCCCATTAAAATCGCAGGCTTTGGCAATCCTATTTGTCAATTTTTCTGCAATGTGAGTTACGTCATCTTCTTGCTTGACTTCTAATAATAGGCACACAAATTCGTCGCCTCCCCAGCGACTCACCATATCTCCATCGCGTACAAAAGACTTTAACCGGTTTGCTACCATCAGCAGCACTTGGTCGCCCACATCATGACCATGAGAGTCGTTAATCGTCTTGAATTTGTCGATATCAATAAATAGAACAGCGAGTCCCCAACCGTGGCGTTTTGCCTGGATCAACCCGTAGTCGAGACCCTGTTCAAATGACGCACGGTTCGGCAGGCCAGTGAGTACGTCCTGAAGCGCAATCTGTTGTGCTTCTTCCCCTCTTACTTGGGCTTTTAATAACTCATCGCGCACTTCGGCCAAATCGGTTTTTATGTTGACCAGTTCAGATTCGATAACGATTCTCTCAGCCATTTCATTGGCGAGTTTGACGTTAACCAGATTCAAATCGTCTGCAGCTTTTGCCACATTTTGTTCAACATCTTTATTCTGAGTGAGTGCCTGTTTCATAATCTGAACAGGCACATCTTCTTGCTTTAGAACTTCATTGACTAATGTGAGTTCACTGGCAGCTTTCTCGATAGTTTTTTTGATTCTTTCATTTTTCTTAAGCACGATTCCAAGTGAAGCTTTCTTGGCGGATAGTCTTTTTTGCAAATCTTTTGATTTTTGTTTCATCAGTATTTTTTCCATATAGAACGGGCCAACGAGTGAGCAGGGCCGAACTCCTCCCGAGGACCCTCAAAGCGAGCGGGTCGAGAACGTGTCGCAGTCCTGCGGGCGGCCCGAGTCCATGCCGCGCTTGAACCAGCGCACGCGCTGCTCCGATGAGCCGTGAGTGAACGACTCGGGCACGACACGGCCTTGGGTCTGCTTCTGCAGGCGGTCATCGCCAATCGCTGTCGCGGCATTGAGCGCCTCGGCGATGTCGTCGGAATCCAACTGATTCATAGCGCCCGCATGGTGTCCCCATACGCTCCCCGTCGATCCTCCTCGTTGCCGCTGGCCTGCTGTTTACCGAGTCGCATGGTCGCCCCCGCTTTTCATAGTCAATGAATTGAAGTTCTGTTCATTTCAGCGTAGCCCTAAAAACGACAGAATGGCAAAAATGATGACGACTGCGCCAACGATGTAGACGATACTATTCATGAGATAGTCCTTCGTGTGAGTTAATGGGTTAATGGTTTAATGGATCGAATCGCCTGCTTAAAACGATTCACTACCCAATGGTGGCCACGGTACGCTTTTTAGCTTGGAAGTTCTGTACGATATCGCACATTATTGCCGCACAAAAACGCAAAGCCGATTCCGACCAGTGCCCCACTTCAGCCACTGCAATACACTTAATCAGCAAGATTCCATACGGTTTTTTGAAAAACACAGCTTGTATCTTCAAAGCGGACCGCGATTTTATCGTCTTGGGTCAATATCCGGTTGCGAGCGTATCGATGTAAATTAAGAAGGGCCATCATTTCCAGGCTTTCTTCAAGTGGAGCGCTAGTCAGCGGTACCGGAGTGGTCGTATAGGCTTTCGTGACGACGGCAGGTGTGGGCACCGCTGATGAACTCGGTGTGACGCTATGACTACTGATCGGGATCGGACTCCATGCCAGGACAACCGCGATACTGGCCGCATTGGACAAAATGACGACGCTACCGGCGACCCACATCAGCCGCGATAAGCACGGGTTAAATAGCGCTTCCATGTTAATGGCCTTTCATGTGGTGCGAAATCACGAGGTAGGTGGTTCGCGAGGTGGTATCCCCGCACCAGGCAGCGCGGTGAATAAGGCATGTCCCCAATTCACCAGCTTGATCAAATTCAGTGTGCTCTCAAAGAAGGTATGCCCCGAGTCCGGCGAACGATCCTGATCCCGTGATGGGGTTTTTTGGCACCGAGTGAATTCTCCCAGGAGAAATCCCATGCCGCCCCCCGTCCAGAGTAACCACGCGGGAGCCGTGATCCGTTGGTAGAGCGTCCGGCCCAGTGTCGCGCTGCAAACCCGGACTAACTGCCGCCGGTTTTGAAGCCGATATCCGGCCTCTCTGATTTGCTCGTTCAGCGAAGTGGCGAGGGTGTTGGGGCTTTTAAGGTCGCTAGACATCAGGGCTTCTCCGGATTCAGGGAATCTGCCACCGGTCGCAAACTGCCGGTATTGGCAGGGAACCGCAGATGATGGCTTCGGCGGCGGATGACGCCACAGAGCATGAGAGCGACCAGCAAATTGGCGGCAACTGCCAGCAGCAGAGCGCTGTCACTCGTCATGACGCCACTACGGGTCAACGCGAGGACGGCGACGCCCATCAACCCCAACCACGCACTGAGTAGCAAGCCAGCCACGATCATTCCTGCCGTGATCATGGTCACCAAGCTCTCACCCGCCCGTTGGGTCTCCAACGCGGCGAGTTGTAAGTGGTCGTGTGCGAGTCCCTGCAGTTCGTCCCATAATTTTCGGACCTCTTTCGGCCAGTTCGCAGACGGATCCGGATCGCTGGCAGCGGCTCGTAATCCCACGGTGGCGGGGTCCATACCCGAAATCCCCTCTAGCGAGCACTCAGCAGGCGGCTCAACAGGAAGCCACCGACGACCGCAATTCCCAGCGCCTTCACCGGGTTGTCGCGGATGTACGCGCTGCCATTCGCCAGCCATTGCTCCTGAAGAACTTTCAGTTGCTCACCTTTCACGCCGAGCGTTTCCGCCGCTTGCGCGGCCATGTCGGCCGTCTTATCGACCGCCTCATGGGCGCTGGACGCCATGCGGTCTACGGTCGAACTGGCGGCATCCGCCACTTTATAGGCCGTGTCGGCCGCTCGTGCGCTAGCGGAGTGATCGCCCCCCAAGTGACTGGGACGGTTCGTAAAATTTTCAGACATTTCCATGACGATTTTCCTCTATTGAGACAGTTATTGAGGTTGAAATTTAATGCATCCTGTCGTGGTCATTCATACGATGGGTGCAAGGTTAGCTAAAAAATCCAAGGTAATCTGTACGGTAGCGCACTTAGTGAGAACGAATGGGATTTTCCCGCTTCAGCGTAGCCCTAAAAATGACAGAACGGCAAAGATGATGACGACTGCGCCAACGATGTAGACGATGTTGTTCATAAGATAGCCCTGCGTATGGGTTAATGGATCGAATCGCGTGCTTAAAGCGATTCACTACCTGATAGTATCCACGGTACGCTTTTCGGCTCAGAGGTTCTGTACGCTATCAAACATAGTGTCTTTTTAATGCATAACCTCACTCGAGTGCTTCAGCCCCCAGCCGGCCGCAACGGGCCAGGTCGGGCGTCGAGTCATCGGACAGCTTGCTGTCGGCATCACGCAGCGCACTGCGCAAACCTTCTTCCACTACCGGGTGATAGAACGGCATGCGCAGCAACTCCCGCACCGTGAGCCCTTGCTGGATCCCCAGAGCCAGTAAATGGGCCAGATGTTCGCCGTGCGGGCAGCACAGCTCGACGCCGAGCAAGCGGCCCCGCTGGATGTCGGTGTAAAGCCGGATCAGGCCCCGGTCAGCGCCCTCCATCCGGAGCCGGCCCTGACCTTTCAGGTCGACTTCGCCGACGACGGTTTGATCTGGATCCAAATCTTTGAAGCGTTGCCCGATCATGGCGATGTTGGGATCGCAAAACACGATGCCCAGGGGAACCCGCCGGGTGAAGCACTCGGGCGTATCGCGCAGGGCGTTGTGACCGGCGATGTAACCCTCGTCAGCGGCCTCGTGTAGCAGCGGCCGCATCCCGTTCACGTCTCCGACGATCGAGATGTTGACGGCGGCGATGCGCAGCGTACCCGGATCAAACGGGGGTAGGCCGTGTTCGTCGAGCGCGACCCCGATCTCCTCCAGTCCCAACCCGTCCAGGTTCAAGCGGCGCCCCAGCGAAGCGATCACGGCGTCCACCACCACCTTCGTCGAGCCGGCAGTAATGCAGAGTGCGCCCTCTTCCTCAGGGGCCAACTCAGCCGACTGGCCGAGGTGCAGCGGAAATTCCCCGGACAGAATGTCGATGGCGCACGCACTAACCGCCGGGTCGCTCAGACCGGCGACGTGTTCGGCCGCATCGAAGCCGGTCACGACGATCCCCAGTCGGGCGAGTGCCTGGGCCATCTCTATGCCCAGCGCACCCATTCCGACCACCGCAATGCGGTCCGGCAGGGTCTTCTGCTCAAACAAGGTATCGCTGGTTAATACTCGCTCACCTAACGTCTGCCAAGGTTGGGGAACGATGGGGCACGAGCCGGTAGCGATGATGATGTGCCGGGCACACAACTGTCGGTCGCCGACTTGCAGGGTATCGGGCTGGACGAACCGCGCCCGGCCCGCGATCACCCGCTCACCCAGTTCATCGGTGATCTTCAGCACACCGCCAACATAGGCGTCGCGTAGCCTACGCACATGGCGCAGCATGGCGGGTAGATCCGCTTTCAGCGATTCCGTCCCGGCAATGCCGGTGGCAGCCAGAAAGTTCCGCTGATGAAAGGTCTTGGCGACCGCGATCAGCGCCTTGGACGGCATGCAACCGACCCGTGCACAGGTGGTGCCGAACGGCCCGTCGTTGATCAGGACCCAGTTCTCGGTCGTGCGCTGCACCTCGCGCAGCGCCGCCAGTCCTGCGGTGCCCGCGCCGATGATCGCTACGTCAAATCTTTCGGGAATTGTTTTCATCTTGAGCTATCTCGTGTTGTTCGCACAAAAGAGTGACAGGGTAGTCCTGAAATACGAATGACTGATTCGATGGAGCAGGACTACCCCTCCTCAGGTGGGCTAGATAGTGCACTGGTCTACATAAACAACGCGATCAGAATAATGATCGGGATGGGAATGCCCAGAAAGAACAACAATATGGAACGCATGGTGGTTTCTCCAAAAGGGGATTTACGATAAAACGAGGTCGCGCTGGCGACCGCCGAAAGTAGCCGCAAACTGGCGGTGAAGGTGCCGATTAGCAGCGAAATGAAGAGCCATAGCGCCGTATAGGCCGACGTTTTGCGCGCCTTGTCGGACGCGTCTTTAGCGGCGATTTCCGCTTGACGCAGATTGCTCCTGAAGAGCTTTCAGTTGGTCACCTTTCACGCTGATCGTTTCCGCCGCCTGTGCGACCACCTCAGCGGTCTTATCGACCGCCTCATGGGCGCTGGACGCCATGCGGTCTACGGTTGAATCAGCGGCATACGCCACTTTATAAGCCGTGTCAGCCGCTCTCGCGCTAATGGAGTGATCGCCCCCCGAGTGACTGGGATTGTTCGTAAAGCTTTCAGATATTCCCATGATTATTTTCCTTTTAGTGGATTCGTTACCGTGCATTAATCCACCTGTAGTTGATAAGCACATATACCGAGAAAAAAATCTGTAATGTGGTCAATTACGTAAATCTAGCCGAAAAAATAAGGGCATTCTGTACGGTAGCGCACGTAGCGGCCCGTGTTCTCAACGCGGATGTTTTTTAAAGATGCCCCCATCCAGTCGATACTTCGCATGAACCCAAGTTGCTGTAGGTCAATGGCCCAGGATTGTCCCCAAAAGTCGGTGCGCTACAGCACAAACCCTCCCATGGAAATAGTGGTAATCTTTTTTAATGATTAATCCCATCGTCCTGGGCGGCCTGATGCTGGCCCTTTATGGTTGCGCCTCAACCGCGCCTCAACCCGCCACGCCGTTCGCAGCAGTAGATATCCCGGATACCTGGGCGGCGGCCACCGACAACACAGCGCATGTAAGCCCTTCCTCACTGGCGCAGTGGTGGGCGCGTTTCGACGACCCCCTCCTCAGTCACCTCGTCACCCAAGCCTTGCAGGCCAATCCCGACATCAAGAGTGCTGAGGCGGCGTTGCGGCAAGCCCGAGCGCTACGCGATGTTTCGGCAGCCGCACTCTGGCCGAACGTCGGCAGTAGCGCATCGGCCCGACGCAGCCAATCCGGTAGCGACAGCGCCGTTAACCGCTTTGACGTCGGCCTGGACGCGAGCTGGGAACTCGACTTTTTCGGCGCTAATCAGAGTGCGCTGGAAGCCAGTGAGGCCACTGCCCGCGCCAGCGCCGCCCGTTTGGGCGATGTGCAAGTGTCCATCGCCGCCGAGGTCGCACTTAACTACATCGCACTGCGCGGTGCCCAAACCCTGTTCGCCATTGCCCATGACAACCTGTCCAGCCAGCTTGAGACCTTGCAACTGACGCAGTGGCGTCTACAGGCCGGTCTGACCACCTCACTGGAAGCCGAACAGGCGCGTACCGAAACCGAACAAACTCGCGCCCAATTACCGGTGTTGCAAACCAGCATTGCGCAGAATCGCCATGCTCTGGCGGTGCTGATTGGGCAGCCGCCGGCGGCCCTGGCCACTGTGCTGGCAACCGAGGTTCCAGTGCCGCAAGCGGCGGATGATCTGGCGCTGAGCCTGCCCGCTGAAACGCTGCGCCAGCGACCCGATGTCCGTGTCGCTGAAGAGCAGGTGACAGCGGCCATCGCTCGCGTGGCGCAGGCCGACGCCGCCCTTATGCCGAATTTTCAAATCGGCGGTTCGCTGGGTCTGAACGCTCTGACCCTGGGCGCGTTGACCGATGGGACGTCGGTGGTCAGTGTGCTGCTGGCCAGCGTGTCGCTGCCCGTGTTCGACAGCGGTGCCCGCCGCGCCCAGGTGCGCGCCGAGCAAGCGGCGCTGGATCAGGCATACCGAGACTATCAAGCCACCGTGTTGACGGCGCTCAAGGACGTGGAAGATGCGCTGGTCGCGCTGCGGGGCGACCGCGAACGGCTGTTATCCCTGCAACGTGCTGCCGAAGCCGCAGGCAATGCCGCTCTACTCGCTCGCCAGCGCTACAGTAGTGGACTGATTGATTTTCAGACCGTGCTCGACACCCAGCGCACTCAGCTCAGAACCCAGGAAAGCGTCGCCAGTGTCCGTATCGCCCTGAGCAGCAATTATGTCCGCCTGTACAAAGCCCTCGGCGGCGGCTGGCCACCCGATGACCGCGCCGCCTCCTCGACCCAAGATGCACTCCAGGCTCCCCGATCATGAGTACCCCTATTCCTGCCGTTGTCGTCGCGCCGCACCCCGCCCCCGAAATCGATCTCGCCACCCTGCTCGCTGAACCGACCAAGCCGGTGTGGTATCGCCGTCCGGCCCTGTGGGTCAGTGTGTTGCTGTTGGCGCTCACTGCGACCGGCTTCTGGTACTGGCAAACGCAGCAAAGCGCCAGCGCCGCACCGACTTACACAACGCAAACGGTGGCGCGGGGCAATCTGACCCTGACCGTGACCGCTAACGGGACACTGCAACCAACCCGCTCGATGAACATCGGCAGCGAACTCTCCGGCACCGTGTTGAAAGTCCACGTGGACGTTAATGATCGAGTCAAGAAAGGCCAAGTGCTGGTGGAACTTGACACCGCCAAACTGCGTGACCAGATTCTGCGCTCGCGGGCGGCGCTGGCCGCCGCGAATGCGAAGGTCGCGCAAACTGTCGCCACGGTGAAGGAAGCCAAAGCCAACCTGGCCCGATTGGAAGAAGTCGCCCGACTGTCGGGGGGTAAGGTGCCATCCAAGACTGAATTGGACAGCAGCCGTGCGGTTCTCGAACGGGCGATTGCCGATGAAGCCAGCGCCCGCGCCAACGTCAACGAAGCACAGGCGGCGCTGTCCACCGACCAGATCAATCTGTCGAAGGCGTCGATCCGCGCCCCCTCTGACGGTGTAGTGCTGACGCGCAGCGTGGAACCGGGCAACGCCGTCGCCGCGTCGCTGCAAGCAGTGACTCTGTTCACCGTAGCCGAAGACCTGACGCAATTGCGCTTGCAGGTCTACGTCGACGAGGCAGATGTGGGCGTGGTGACAGTCGGCCAGAAAGCCCACTTTACCGTCAGCGCCTACCCGAACCGCCCCTATCCCGCCCAAGTCACTCGCGTGGCCTACGGTTCGACCATCACCGACAACGTGGTGACTTACCTGACCTACCTGGACGTAGATAACAGCGACCTGAGCCTGCGTCCCGGCATGAGCGCCACGGCGACCATCACCGCGACTCAGCGCCAGGATGTGTTGCTGGTTCCGAACAGTGCGCTGCGGTTTACGCCCACTTCGGCAGAGGCCGGTTCACCGGCGGCTGGGAATAGCATCGTCTCCAGTTTGGTTCCGCGCCGGCGGCCGACCAGCCCGCGCAAATCCGCGGCGGCCAATGCCAGCACGGCGTCAGCGCGTCAGGTTTGGATACTGCCGGAAGGCGGGGTTGGCCCTGCCGTCTCGGTAGCGGTGACGCCGGGCATCAGCGATGGCCGCATGACTGAAATCACCGGCGGCGATTTGCAGGTCGGTATGCCAGTCATCACTGACCAGAAAACCGGGGCTGTGAAGTGAGTGCTGAGACCCCGCTGATTCGCCTGCGTGGCGTGACCAAGATGTACGGCACGGGCGAGGTGGCCCTGATGGCCTTGAAAGGGATCGATCTCGACATCCACGCCGGTGAGTTCGTGGCGATCATGGGACCGAGCGGTTCGGGCAAATCCACGGCCATGAACATTCTCGGTTGCCTCGACACGCCAACGAGCGGGCAATACCTGTTCAAAGGCGCGCATGTTGAAGCCCTGTCCCGTGATCAGCGGGCGCGGTTGCGCCGTCGCTATCTGGGCTTTGTGTTTCAGGGGTTCAATCTGCTGGCGCGCACCTCGGCGCAGGAGAACGTTGAATTGCCCCTGCTGTATCGTGGCGAAAGCGCCCCCGTGCGCCATGCGGCAGCAGCGAAAGCCTTGCAGTCGGTCGGTTTGGGCGGTTGGGAACATCACACGCCCGCCGAGTTGTCCGGCGGGCAGCAACAACGGGTCGCCATCGCCAGGGCTATCGTCACCGAACCGGCGGTGCTGCTGGCGGATGAGCCGACCGGCAACCTGGATACCCGGCGCAGTCAGGAAATCATGGAACTGCTGTCACGCCTGAATGTGGAACACGGCATTACTGTGTTGATGGTCACCCATGAGCCGGACATGGCCGCTTATGCACAGCGTCTGGTGCATTTCGTAGATGGCCGCATCGACAGCGACGCCCCGAACCCGCACCCCATCGCTGTGGATTTGCCGGTGCATCCCGTGGGGAGTCACTGATGTTTTTCAACACGTTACTCCTCGCCCTGCGGTCGATCCGCCGCAACCTGTTGCGCTCATTCCTGACCATTTTGGGGATCGTGATCGGCGTCAGTGCCGTGATTACGATGGTCACGCTCGGTAAGGGTGCGACGCAGGCCGTGCAAATGCAGATTGCGGGTCTCGGCAGCAACCTGTTGATGGTGCGCGCTGGCCAGCGTCGGGGCTGGGGTGGCGCAGGCGGCGCACCGCCTTTCAAGGCAACGGATGCGGAAGCGATTCTGGCGCAGATTGGCGGCGTTGCGGCGGCAGCCCCGGAAGGTCGCGCCAGCGTGACCGTGGTGGGCAACGGTCGCAACTGGGCGACGACCATCACCGGCAGCAGCAATGCCTGGTTCAACACCGGTAACTGGAAGCTGGCATCGGGTCGGATTTTTTCAGACGACGAACAGCGCGCCGGTTCCGCCGTCTGCATCCTCGGCGAAACGGTGCGGCGCGAGATTTATGGGGGCGCGGTGGGCGCAGGCGGACTGGGTGAGCAGCTCCGCATCAAGCAGTTCTCGTGTACGGTCATCGGCGTCCTCACCGCCAAAGGGCAGTCAGCGATGGGCAGCGATCAGGACGATACCGTGCTGGTGCCGCTGCACACCCTGCAACGCCGCGTCACCGGTCATCAGAATGTCAATACGCTACTGGTGTCGATGGAAGACGGCAGCGACAGCACCCGGCTCAAGGCCAGCCTGCGGGAACTCCTCCGCGAACGCCGCAAACTGGCCGATAGCGACGACGACAATTTCAATATCCTCGACACCCAACAGCTTGCCGAAACCCTGTCCGGCACGACGCAGGTGATGACCACGCTGCTCGGCGCGGTGGCGGCAGTGAGTCTGCTGGTGGGCGGCATTGGCATCATGAACATCATGCTGGTCAGCGTCACCGAACGCACCCGCGAGATCGGTCTGCGCTTGGCGATTGGCGCACTGGAGCGTGAGGTGCTGCTGCAATTTCTGATCGAAGCCGTGGTGCTGGCGGCGCTGGGCGGAATCATCGGCATCGTCATCGCTACCGGAGCGTCCATCGTGCTGGCCAGGGTGATGGGCGTGCCCTACCTGTTTGATCCCACCATCAACCTCCTGTCCTTCCTGTTTTCAGCCGGGATCGGGGTGCTATTCGGCTATTTCCCGGCCCGCCGCGCTGCACAGATGGATCCGATTGAGGCGCTACGGCACGAGTGAAGTCCCGTAGTCAAATTCAATCCAGCTCAAGCCAGATCTCATTGCGCCGCAAGAATCACGGCATCCACGACGGGGTTTGCGCCACCAGTGCGGTCATCGCAATTTTACGAAGAACGACACTATCATTGCCCTGCTGAAGGCGTCCGTGCGGTAGCGAACAGACTAATTAAACTTGCCTCCCTAACATTGCACTATTCCAGTAGACAAATACGACAATGAAGGTTGCCTCGAGGAGATTGTCATGATTGTTACTTTTAAAAGCAGAGCACACGCCGATATCCTGATGTTTGGCGATATTGCCGTCAGCTTACTCAAGCTGATGGGACACAGCGGAACGGTGCCGGGTGCCCTCCAGGCCGGAGATATTCCTGAGGCACTGGATCACTTAAAAAAGGCTCTCGCGATCAATGAAACTGTAGTCGCGGATGCATCGGACCCGGTTGAAGAAGAGGAATCGGGCGAGCGCACTATAAATTTACTGCATCGCGCCTTGCCTTTGATCGAGTTGCTGACAGCCTCTGTAACAGCGAAATGCGATGTGATGTGGGACCAATAGCGATGGGTTAAGAATATCTGACCCCCCTTTTGCTGTACGATATTGTTCAGAAAGCGAAATTATGAGCAGTCAACCCCGTTCTCCCAACCTCGGCACGGTCGTTTCAGTCCGCGGCAGCGTCGTGGATATCCGGTTCGATGCGCATTTGCCGCCCATCTACGCGGTGCTGCACGCCAGGGAGGGGAATATCGTGATCGAAGTTTTAGCGCAACTTGATGCCCATCGCGTGCGCGGCATTGCCTTGACCCCCACCCAGGGACTCGCTCGCGGGATGACCGTGGAAGACACCGGCGGGCCATTGCTCGCACCGGTCGGTCCGGGCATTCTCGGACGAATGTTCGATGTGTTCGGCAACGCGATTGACCGTCAAGCCGCGCCGACGGCGGTGCAACGGCGTTCAGTGCATCGTGCACCGCCACCCCTGACGCGCCGCTCCACTCAGTCCGAAATCTTTGAGACGGGGATCAAGGTCATCGATGTCCTCGTACCGCTGGAACGTGGCGGCAAGGCGGGACTGTTCGGCGGGGCCGGGGTGGGCAAAACGGTGTTGCTCACGGAAATGATCCACAACATGATCGGGCATCACGCGGGGGTCAGTCTGTTTTGCGGCATCGGCGAGCGGTCGCGTGAAGGCGAGGAACTGTACCGCGAGATGCAGGCCGCTGGCGTGTTGTCGAACATGGTGATGGTGTTCGGCCAGATGAACGAGCCGCCGGGCGCCCGCTTTCGCGTCGGGCATGTGGCGCTGACCATGGCCGAGTATTTCCGCGACGATGAACACCGCGACGTGCTGTTGCTCATCGACAATATCTTCCGCTTCATCCAGGCGGGCATGGAAGTGTCTGGTTTGATGGGTCAGATGCCATCACGGCTGGGTTATCAGCCGACGATGGGCACCGAACTATCGACGCTGGAGGAACGCATCGCCAACACCGATACCGGCGCGATCACGTCGATCCAGGCGGTGTATGTGCCGGCGGATGACTTCACCGATCCGGCGGCGGTGCATACCTTCTCCCATCTTTCCGCGTCCATCGTTCTGTCGCGCAAGCGGGCCAGTGAAGGTCTGTATCCGGCCATTGACCCGCTGCAATCCAGTTCCAAAATGGCCACGCCCGGCATCGTCGGCGAACGGCATTATCAGTTAGCGCAGGCGATCCGGCGGACGCTGGCGCAATACGCCGAACTCAAGGACATCATCGCCATGCTCGGTCTGGAGCAGCTTTCGCCGGAAGACCGCAACGTGGTCGCTCGCGCCCGCCGCCTGGAGCGTTTTCTCACCCAGCCCTTTTTCACCACCGAGCAGTTCACCGGACTGAAAGGCCAACTGGTCAGTCGCCAGGATGCGCTGGACGGCTGTGAGCGCATTCTGCGCGATGAATTCAAGGAGGTCCCGGAAAACGTGCTCTACATGATCGGGACGATTGATCAAGCGAAGGGAAAAGCGAAATCTCAATCGGAGAGTGAATATGCCGCTGTCCCTCATGAATCTTAAAGTGCTCCTGCCCTTTCAAATCTTCGCCGAAAAAACCGGCGTGGTGCGCATCGTCGCAGAGACGCCCACCGGTTCGTTTGGTCTCTTGCCCCATCGGCTCGACTGCGTGGCGGCGCTCGCACCCGGCATTTTGATCTACGAAACCGCAGCCGAGGGAGAGGTTTATGTCGCCGTTGATGAAGGCGTGTTGGTCAAAACCGGCCCGGACGTGCGGGTTTCGGTGCGCCGGGCGCTGGGCGGAACCAACCTTGGTCAACTGCGCGAGGCGGTGGAACGGGAGTTTCTGACCCTGGACGAACACGAGCAAAACGTGCGTTCGGTGATGGCGAAAATGGAAAGCGGTTTCATCCGCCGCTTCGCGGAGTTTCAACATGACTGATCCCTTGGCAAACCAGCGTGCGAAAGACGCGACGGCGTTGAGTCGAGAAATCGGCGCGAAGGCCGCGCGCAAGCTCAAGGCGCGGCGCAACCCCACGCCGGGGGTCTGGTTCGGCCTGGGCATGATGGGGCTGATCGGCTGGTCGGTGGTGGTTCCAACGCTGCTCGGCGCATTGCTGGGCCTCTGGTTAGACCGAACCTATCCGGGAGGCCGTTCCTGGACGTTGGCGCTGTTGGTGGCCGGGCTGGCGATGGGCTGTTTCAATGCGTGGCGCTGGGTGGACAAGGAAAACCAGGCGATGCGCAAGGAACAGGAAGATGACGATGAATGAAACCCTGCCTTTGCTATTAGCCGGGATGGCGGGAATTGTGCTGGGGGCGCTGTTCTTCGGCGGCCTGTGGTGGACGGTGCAGAAAACCGTTTCGTCCCAACGGCCCGCGCTGTGGTTCTTCGGCAGTTTTCTGCTGCGGATGAGTCTGGTTCTGTTGGGATTCTACGGGGTCGCCGGTGATCAGTGGCCACGGCTGTTAGCCTGTCTGGTGGGATTTATTTTCGCCCGCTGGATGGTCATGCAGTGGACACAAACGGCGCAAAGGCCCACTCACTCGGTAACGGAGGCTCGTCATGCACCTGAGTCCTGATGAAATCATCTTCTGGCAATATGGGTTTTTCAAACTCAACGCCACCCTGGCATTCACCTGGGGGCTGATGCTGGTGCTGACCGTCGGTTCGACCCTGATCACGCGCAAGCTGTCCACCGATCTGCACCGGTCCCGCTGGCAGAATCTGCTGGAAATCATCATCACCGCCATCGAGCAACAAATTGCCGAAGTGGGCCTGAGCCAGCCCCGAAAATACCTCGGTTTTCTGGGTACGTTGTTTCTGTTTATTGCGGTTGCCGCCCTCTTCACCGTCATCCCCGGCTACGAACCGCCCACCGGCTCGCTGTCAACCACAGTGGCCCTCGCGTTGTGCGTGGCGGTGGCCGTACCGTTGTTCGGCATTCAGGATCAGGGACTACGGGGCTACCTCAAGTCCTATGTCGAACCGACGTTCATCATGCTGCCGTTTAACCTGATCAGTGAAATTTCCCGCACGCTGGCCCTGGCCGTCCGTCTGTTCGGCAACATGATGAGCGGGACGATGATCATCGGCATTTTGCTGGCGATTACCCCGCTCATCTTCCCGATCATCATGACGCTGCTCGGCCTGCTCACCGGCATGGTACAAGCCTATATCTTCACCATCCTGGCGGCGGTGTACATCGTGGCCGCCACGCGAGTCCGCAAACCCAAGCCTGATCTTGCCGCCAAGATTTGAGACCCTCACCTACCAAGGAAAACGCTGATGGACAGCATGACCCTCATTGCAGTGGCCTCCATTGTCATTGCCGGCCTCACCACCGGTTTCGGCACTATGGGACCGGCGCTGGCGGAAGGTCGGGCGGTCGCGACCGCGCTCACTGCGCTGGCGCAACAACCCGACGCCTCCGCGACCATCACCCGCACCCTGTTCGTCGGTCTGGCCATGATCGAATCGACCGCTATCTATTGCTTCGTGGTCTCAATGATTCTGATCTTCGCCAATCCGTTCTGGAACTTTGCTGTCGCGCAGGCGGCGGGGCAGTAAGCCATGCTCATTGACGGGTTCACCGTGGGCGCACAGGTGTTTAACTTCCTGATCCTGGTGTGGTTGATGAAGCGCTTTCTCTACCAACCGATCCTCGACGCCATCGACGCCCGCGAACAGCGCATCGCTGCCGAACTGGCCGATGCCGCCGCGAAACAGGCCGAAGCGCAACAGGAGCGTGAGGTTTTCCAGCGCAAGAACGCGGAGTTTGACCAACAGCGCGCCCTGCTCCTGAACCAGGCGACCGACGCGGCGCGGGCCGAACGCGAGCGACTCCTCGACGAGGCGCGGCAGGCTGCCGTGGCGTTGCGTACCCAGCAACAGGACGCCTTGCGTAACGAAGCCCGGCACCTGGATCAGGCCCTCCGCCATCGGACCCAGCAGGAAGTGTTTGCTATTGCCCGCCAGGCGCTGACCGATCTGGCCGGGACGAGTTTGGAAGAACGGATGGTGGCCGTGTTCGCGGGCCGGTTGCGCGATCTCGACGTCGTGGAAAAGGAACGGCTGACCTCGGCGCTCAAGGCGTCACCCAGCCCGGTGCGGGTTCGCACCACGTTCGACCTGCCACCGGCGCAGCGTCTCGCCACCGAAGCGGTGATCAAAGCTACTCTGGGCGTGGAAACGCCCGTCCAGTTCACAACGACGCCCGACTTGATCAGCGGCATTGAACTCACCACCAATGGGCAAAAAGTGGCGTGGAGCATCGCCGATTATCTGGCGTCGCTGGAAAAAGGCGTCGCAGAACTGCTGAAGGCGCAGGACTCGCCTGAAGCCGCGCCAGAACTGGAAGAACCTCAGATCGAAGCAACCCGCTGATGAACGCCGAACCGGAGCGCCTTCAGCCCGTTTTTGACCGCGCCTTTGCGGGAATCCGCCAGGTGCGGAATGCCTTCACGCCGCACCTGAGGCTACAGGAGGTGGGCGCGATCACGACTCTCTCAACCGGCATTGCGAAAGTCTCTGGCCTTCCCGGCGTGGGTTTTGATGAACTGGTAGCGTTTCCCGGTGGGGTGCTCGGCATGGCGTTCAACGTCGATGAAGACGAGATTGGCGTCGTGCTGCTCGGCGACTATTGGCGTCTCCAGGCGGGCGATGAAGTCCAGCGCACCGGCAGAGTCATGGACGTGGCCGTGGGCGAAGGCTTGTT
>JAUPTV010000259.1 GCA_030917925.1 Pseudomonadota bacterium | reverse complement strand
GGCGGAACAAAGCGCGGCGCTGGAGGAAACCCAGCAGTTGGCGTGGTCGCAGATTCAGGATTTGCAGCAGCGCCTGAGTGAGGCGGAAGCGACGCTTGACAGTGCGCCGCCGGTGTTGGAACCGGCCGCTGCCGCTGGTGTGGATCTGGATGCCACGCTGGCCAGTGTTCGTTCGGAAATGGACACCACGCTCGATGAACTCCGTCAGGCATTGGCGGAACAAAGCGCGGCGCTGGAGGAAACCCAGCAGTTGGCGTGGTCGCAGATTCAGGATTTGCAGCAGCGCCTGAGTGAAGCGGAAGCGACGCTCGACAGTGCTCCTCCGGTGTCTGAACCGGTAGTTGCCGCCATGAGCGCCGAGTCGGACGCCGCCTTGGCCAGTTTGCGGGAAGATGTGTCGGCTCACGCAGGAACGCTGGAGACGTTGCAGGAAAGCATGTCGGCGCAGGCGGGAACGCTGGAGACGTTGCAGGGAAGCGTGTCGGCTCACGCAGGAACGCTGGAGACGTTGCAGGAAGATATATCGGGTCAAGCGGGAACGCTGGAGACGCTGCGGGAAGATATATCGGGTCAAGCGGGAACGCTGGAAACGTTGCAGGAAAGTATGTCGGCGCAGGCGGGGACGCTCGATGAGTTTCGGGAAGCAACGCAGCAGCAGTTCACTGATCTGAGCGCCACGCTGGAGACTCAGCAACAGGACTTCCACGACGCCGTTAATCAGGTCTCCAACCTCCAGCAGGATATTCGCCAGTTACAACAGCCCGTTGCGCCGGATCAGACGATTGATCCCCAACGTCTGGAAACTGCCGAGTTGTATGCCCAGGAAGTCCGGCAGGATCTCGATGCCCTTCAGGAAACTGTCACCGCGCTGGAAACGCGCATAAGTAGTCAATCTCAGGCGTTCAGTGGTCATTTTGAGCAATTTCGCAACCTGAACGCGGATATTCAGGCTTTGCAGCAGCAAATGGTTCGACTGGATGCCTCACCGCGTCAATTGGGTGTGATTGATCAGGAGTTAGCGGCTCACGAACAGGATATTGCGCAGATTAAGGAGGTCGTGGAACAAATTCAGGCCGATTCCCAACAGATGGGCGCTGCATTGCAACAGCAGGCGGATTCACCCGTTGCGGAAGTCGTGGCCCAACTGGGCGAGCAACAGGAACAATTGACGCAACTGGCCAGTACCGTGGAAAGCATCCGGGCGGACAGCAAATCTGCGCAGGAAACGGTCGTGACCATGGCCACCAATGTAGCGAAACGGATTCATGAAATTCAAAATCTGCTGGTGGCGACCGAGAACACGCAAAGCGAACGTCTGCAGGAAGTTGAACAGAAGCTGATCCACCTGCAGGCGGCGTTTGAAACGCTGGAAAATCAGCGCAAGCCCCGCAAATGGTTCAACATGCCCGCTTCGTTGACATCGGTGATCATGTTGACCGTTGGTGCCGGCGGGCTGACGGTTCTAGCCCAGGTGATTTGGATCATTGACTGAACCCGTTCGTCTGTCGCTCATCGACCGTCACAGATAGACAGTGGCTCATTATCCAGAGGTTCCCCCGACCCATTTGAGGTAATCCGCTCATGCCGATCTCATCCGACAAATCGCTGCGCGACCGCGTTAAACTACTGGGACAACTACTGGGCGACACCCTGTCCGATCAGGAAGGTCGTTATGTATTGGATACTGTGGAAAACCTGCGCAAGGGTTTTATCGAGATGCGCCGCCACCCTGAACCAGTGCCGGAAATCCGCGAGCGGCTGATGCGTTCCATCGCCACACTCGACCCGGAAATGCTCAATCATGTCGTTCGGGCGTTCAGCGCCTATTTCAATCTGGCTAACATCGCTGAAGAAGCCTTCCAGCACCAACAACGCCGCGACCAGGTGCGGCGCGGCAAACCCCTGTGGCGCGGCTCCTTCGATGAAACCTTGCGCACGCTGCGCACCGCCGGGGTGGATGCCGCGCAACTGCAAACCCTGCTCAACCAACTCTGCTTTATCCCGGTATTTACGGCCCATCCCACTGAGGCTAAGCGCCGGGTGTTACTGGGCGCACAACGCCGCATCTTTGTCACCCATGGCAAGCTTGACAATCCGGCGCTCAACCCCTATCAGCGGGCCGAGATCGTGGAGGAATTGCGCAGCCAGATTCAGATTCTCTGGAAAACCGACGAAGTGCGCGCCTACAAGCCACAAGTGCGCGATGAGGTCAAGAACGGCCTGTATTACTTCCGGGAATCCATTTTCCAGGCATTGCCCCTCCTCTACCGCAACCTGGAGCGGGCGCTGAATGTGGTCTATGGCGATCAGGGCGGCAAAATGGCGGTGACGATTCCCTGCCTGTTGCGCTTTGGATCATGGATTGGCGGCGACCGTGATGGCAATCCCTTCGTCACCCCCGAAACTACGGCCATGGCGGCGCGACTGCAATCGCAAACGATTCTGCGCGAGTATTTGCAGCGGGTTGAGGCACTGAATCGGCATCTGACCTATTCCAGTTCACTGGTGGCTCCCTCACTGCCGTTGACCGCCAGCCTGGAGGCGGATACCCGGCGCATGGTCGCGCTATTCGCGGATGCGCCGCTGCAATACGCCCAGGAACCGTACCGGCGTAAATGCTTCCTGATCTATCATCGCCTGCGCCATCAACTGGAACGGATTCGGGCGCACATCGAAGGCCATCCCGAGGCGTCGCCCCATCCCTTCTGGGGCTACGGTGCTGAATCCGAGTTTCTCGAAGACTTGTACCTGATCCGTGATTCGCTGCTCGCGCATGGCGACCAGGCGGCAGCGGAGGGGGAATTAAAGGATCTGATCCGGCTGGCGGAAACCTTTGGCTTTTATCTGGCGGCGCTGGATGTGCGGCAGGAATCGGCCCGGCATACGGCGGCGGTCATGGAAATTTTTGCCATGGCACCGAATCTGCCCGATTACGCCGGATTGACCGAAACGGAGCGACTCGCCATCCTCGGCGAGTTACTAGCGAAACCCGGTACGCCACTGCTGTACTGCGATTCATTCAGTCCGGCGACCCGCGAAACGCTGGATGTTTTCCAGACCATGACCCAGATGAGGGCGGAGATCAGCCCGCGCCTGTTTGATAACTACATCATCTCCATGACCCATGAAGCCAGTCATGTCCTGGAGGTGCTGTTCCTGGCCAGTTTTGCCGGTCTGGCGGGTCGTCGCGCCGATGGCGGCTGGCATTGCGAACTGCGCGTCGCTCCTCTGTTTGAAACCATCGCCGATTTGAACCGAGTCGAACTCTTGCTGACCCGCTTACTGGATCAACCGACTTATCGGGAACTGTTGACCGCTGCTGGTGGGGTGCAGGACGTGATGGTCGGCTACTCCGATTCCTGCAAGGACGGCGGCATTCTGGCTTCCAACTGGGGGTTGTATCAGGCGCAGCAACAGGCGGCGGCGCTCACCGCAGCGCACGGTTTCGGTTGCCGGCTGTTCCACGGGCGCGGCGGCACGGTGGGACGCGGCGGTGGCCCGGTTCATGACGCGATTCTGGCGCAACCTCCGCGCACCGTGCACGGCCACATCAAGATCACCGAACAGGGTGAAGTGCTGTCGTTCAAGTATCAAAATCTGGAAACCGCTGTTTATGAATTGACCCTGGGCATCACCGGCCTGATGAAGGCCAGCCGCCATCTGATTCAGAAGGTGCCTGCCGATCCCCCGGAGGCGGCGGCAGTCATGGCCGAGTTGGTTCAGCAGGGTGAGGCGGTCTACCGGGATCTAACCGAGCACACGCCGGGGTTCATGGAGTATTTCTATGAAGCTACCCCGGTCAGTGAAATCGGCCTGCTGAACCTCGGTTCGCGGCCGTCGCACCGGGCCAGTGGGGACCGCTCCAAATACTCGGTGCGGGCGATTCCGTGGATGTTTGGCTGGGGACAGTCTCGGCACACGCTGCCCGGCTGGTACGGCATCGGCAGCGCACTGGCCGCCTGGCGCGGCGATGATCCCGAGCGGTTGGCTTTGTTGCAGCGGCTCTATCAGGAATGGCCGTTCTTCCATGCCCTATTGAATAACAGTCAGATGTCGCTGAGCAAGGTCGATCCGGGCATCGCCCGCGAATACGCCCGACTGTGTGCGAATGTGGCAACGGAAACCGGTATTTATGAGCGGTTCCATGCGGAATATGAACAGACCTGCCGGGAAATTCTGACGGTCGCGCAATTGCCAACGCTTTTGGAAGAAAACCCAACGCTGGCCAAATCGCTGGAGCGGCGCAATCCGTATCTGGACCCGCTGAATCATATCCAGGTCACGGTGCTGCCGCGTTACCGGCAGGCGCTGCAAGAATATGGTGCAGATTCGCCGGAAGTGGAAACCTGGTTGCGCCCGCTGCTGCGTTCGATCAACGCTCTGGCTGCCGGAATGCGGAATACCGGGTAAGTCGGCGGGTGCGCTTGAGGCAACCGGAGATCGTCATGTTGAAGCCGATCATTCCCGAGGGCGAGGCGTTGCGCCGGGCGTTTCAGTGGCTGGTCGAACAGGGGCCTTGCACGCTGAAAACGGTTGAGGACGCGAGTCGGCGCTTTGATCTGTCGCCCCGCGATGAGGAATTTTTGTTGCGGCAGTTCGTGGCGCACCATGATGCCGCCAGCGATGCGCCCACTTCAGGCGAGTAGCGGGTTATCGGTGAGTCGCCGGGCGAGATTGACCAGCATGGCGGCAGTCGCACCCCAGATAAAGCGGTTTTCGTAGGGAATGACGTAATACTGCCGTTGCTGGCCCTTGTACAGCATACTGCGGCGTTCGTGGTGGCGCGGGTCGAGAATGAAATCCAGCGGGACTTCAAACGCTTCGGCGACCTCGAAAGCTTCCAGCCGCAGTTCAAAGGGCGGCGTTACAAACCCGACAACCGGCGTAATCAGAAATCCGGTCACGGTCTGATAGAGATCCAGAAAACCAGCGATTTCGACCACATGCCGGCGATGCAGGCCAATTTCCTCCTCAGCCTCGCGCAGCGCTGTTTCTACCGGGCTGGCGTCTTCAATCTCGGCGCGACCACCGGGAAAACTGATCTGTCCGGCATGATGCTCCAGATGAGCGGTCCGCTGTGTCAGCAACACCGTATAACCCTCGGGACGCTCCACCAAGGGGGCCAGTACGGCTGCCGGAGTCAGAGTACGTTCCTCGCGCTGCATCCCGGCCACCGCATGGTCACCAATCACGGTTTCGATGTCGTGGGTAGAATGCAGACAGCGCCGCACCCGGTCGCGCATGGCCGCGTGATTCACATCGCCTCCGGTTTGAACAACCGCAGATAGTTGGCGGTGGTAGTCGTAGCGATCTGCGCCAGCGACTCGCCGCGCAGTTGCGCCACAAACTCCGCAACGTGCCGCACCCAGGCCGGATGATTGGGTTTGCCCCGGCGCGGGATCGGCGCGAGATAAGGCGAATCGGTTTCGATCAGCAACCGGTCAATCGGCAGGCGTTGCGCTGCATCCTGAATTTGCCGGGCGTTTTTGAAGGTCACGATCCCGGAAAACGAGATATAAAAATTCAAATCCAGCGCCCGCGCCGCCATGTCCCAGTCTTCGGTAAAACAGTGCAGCACTCCGCCGACTTCCGCTGCGCCTTCCTCTTGCAGAATGTGTAGCGTATCTTCACGCGCCTCGCGGGTATGGACGATCAACGGCTTGCCCAACTCGCGGGCGGCGGCGATATGCAACCGGAACCAGTCTTGCTGACGGGCGATGTGGTCACGGCCATAGTGGTAATCCAGGCCGGTTTCGCCGATAGCCACGACCCGCGATTCCCGGCCCAGCGCGGTCAGTTCAGTCAAGGTCGGTGCCTGGTCTTCGTCTTCGCCGGGATGGACGCCCACGGACAATGCGATGAAGGGATACGGTTCAGTCAATCGGGCCAGCGCTGGCCAGTTTTGCAGATCAGTGGCGACGCTCAACAGGCGCGTCACGCCCTGGGCGGTGGCGGCGGCTAATACGCCTTCAAGGCTGCCGCCGAACCGGGTGAGATCGAGCCGATCCAGATGGCAATGGGAATCCGTCAGCATCGTGTAGCCATGAGGTTTACATAGTGTTAGTAGGCTGGTCAGCGCGGGTGTAACCGCCCAATAGCGCTTCAATCTTCTTCTGCAACCGGACGCCATCAGTGCCGCCGAACTGGATGCCGACGCCCATCTGCCGGCCACCGGGCGTGGTGCGATGATTGATCCAGACCACTTTACCGGTGATGGCGAAGCGCTCCGGATCTTCCAGCAGCGTCAGCAACAGAAAGACTTCATCAGCCAGTTCAAAGGTTTTCTCGGTCGGAATGAACACCCCGCCGCCTTTGATGAAGGGCATATAATTGGCGTGCAGCATCGCCTTGTCCTTAACGGCAAGGGAAATAACGCCTTGTCTGGGGGGGGCCGCCATGGGTATAGCCTTTTAAAAACGTTCGTTGGTAAAAACCGGATTGCTCATTCGCCCGCGACATCGCCGAGAAAGGCTTCCAGCAGTATATCCGTTCTGACCTGTGTGGTGACACACAAGGTATGCAGACGTATGGCAGTATCCAGTCGTTCAAACAGGAGGCGCGGCGCTTGCCGCTCGGCCCAGCCCCGTAACCGGGAACGCAAATCAGGATTGTTCAGGCGCGGCGGTTGCGGACTCATCTTAAGCCGGATCTGGTCGATCTGCCAACTGACCAGCCAGCGCAGGTTCTCGGCCAGATCGCCGCGCGCCCAGTGTTCCGCCGCCCGGATGGGATCGAGTCGGCCCGCCATTACCTGCTCATAGTTGTCGGCCAATTCCTTGCGTCGTCGCCAGCGTTCGCCATCCGCATAGGTCAATGCGGCCAGTGGCGCACCGCCCGCCGTTTCCAGCAGCACGGCAGCGTCCAACCCTCCGGCAATCCGGGCTTTCAACCAAGGAAGAGCGATGTCGGGTGAGGGGGAACTGAAGGATAGTATTTGGCAGCGACTGCGCACCGTGGCGGGCAAGCGTGCGGGTTGCGCGGTCACCAGCAGCAATAGACAATCGCCTAGCGGCTCCTCCAGCGTTTTTAACAAGCTGTTGGCGGCGTTGACATTGAGCCGGTCAGCGGGTTGCAGCAGGGCGATTTTGTAGCCGCCATATTGTGGGGTATAGCTGAGAAAGGCGCAGAGATCGCGGATTTGATCGATCTTGATGACCTTGCCTTCCTCGGCGGGTTGCACCGGGCTGTAGTCGGGATGAGTGCCCGCCTGGAACAATCGGCAACTCCGGCATCGGCCACAGGCGTCACCTCCGGTATCGGGCGACTCGCACAATAGCGCCTGCCCCAACCGTCGGGCGAAGGTCAGTTTGCCCAGTCCTGCCGGACCCGTTAGCAGTAGTGCATGGGCCAGGCGGCCAGCGGTCCGGCGCTGCTGAAGTTGCCGCCATTGCGCATCATGCCAGGGGAGTTGCGTGTCGTTCATTCGCGATGCTCAAGCCAGTCAGTCAGCAGTCTTTCCACCTCGGCCCGCACTACTTCAACCGGTCGCTGCGCATCGATGATCCGGTAACGGTCTGGATGCTGGGCGGCCCGTTCCAGATAAGTCGCCCGCACCCGTTCGAAAAATTCCCGATCTTCGCGTTCAAAGCGATCTGCTGCGCCGCGCTTTCCAGCCCGCGCCAGACCGACCGCGACGGGAAGATCAAACAGCAGGATCCAGTCGGGACGCAACTCGCCCTGCACCCAGTTTTCCAGCACCGCAATGCGTTCCTGCGCCACGCCGCGCCCCCCACCCTGATAGGCATAAGTGGCGTCGGTGAACCGGTCGCATAACACCCAGGAACCTGCCGCCAGCGCCGGGCGAATAACCTTTTCCAGATGTTCCGCACGCGCTGCGAACATCAACAGAGTTTCAGCGTCCAGCGTCATCCCGTCGTGGCGATGGCTGAGGAGCAGATGACGAATCTCCTCACTGAGTGGCGTGCCGCCCGGTTCACGGGTGACGACGACCGTGAGGCCATGCTGCTCCAGATAGTCGCGCATGAAAGCGAGTTGCGTGGTTTTCCCCGCGCCTTCGCTGCCTTCAACCGTAATCAATCGACCGGCCATTCAATCGTCCATCCAGTTTTCCGCCTGTAAATTCGGTACGCGCTGGAACTCTCGCAGGTTGTTGGTGACCAGCACCGCATTTTCCGCCAGCGCATGGGCGGCGATCATCATATCCATATTGCCAATGGGTGTACCCCGGCGCTCCAAAAAGGTCCGCAGCCGACTATAGTCATCGGCGGCGCGGGCGCTCCAGGGGATAACGGCTAATCGGTTGGTCATATCGTCAATGTCCCGGCGAATCTCCAGCCCCTTGGTGGGATGTCGCTCCGCCCCGAACAGTAATTCCGCCAGCACAATGGTCGAGATCGCCAGATGCTGCGATCCAACTTGATCGAAGTGAGCTTTCACTGTGAGTGGATGACGGCGCAGCACATAACTACAGATATTAGTGTCAAGCATCCACATGATAAAAGCACTCCCGATCTTGCGGCGGTTCATCATGGCGATCCGCTAAAAAATCATCAGGAACGCATGAGGGGCGGGCAAAAAAATCGTCCCACCCTAGCGGTTTAGGCCGCAAAAGCACCGTTTCACCCTGTTTTTCAATAAAAACTTCCCGGCAATCGAAACGGAACTCGGCAGGCAGGCGCACGGCCTGACTTCGCCCATTCATAAAAATTTTGGCAGTCTTCGGCATCACATCCTCCGAGTTTCAGTCAATATATATCATTGCAGTATATTACTTTGAACTGGAGAGCAGCGTCAGAATTCAGTCTGGCGACACTTGCGGTAGCGACGGCTTTTTTAACTGGTAGCGCCGCACCGCCCGGTTGTGCTCTTCAAGCGTCCGGGAAAACACATGACCGCCTTGACCATCCGCGACAAAATATAGCGTATCGCCGGGTGCCGGATTCACTGCTGCTTCCAGTGCCGCCATCCCCGGCAGGGCAATCGGCGTTGGCGGCAGACCAGAGCGGGTGTAGGTGTTGTAAGGCGTATCGGTTTCCAGATCGCGGCGGCGCAAATTCCCGTCAAACGCTTCACCCAGGCCGTAAATCACCGTCGGATCGGTTTGCAAGCGCATCCCCTGGCGTAACCGTCGGGTGAAGACCCCGGCGATCTCTGCCCGTTCCGCCGCAACGCCGGTTTCCTTCTCAATGATTGAGGCGAGAATCAGCGCCTGATCCGCATTCTGCAACGGTACATCCGGGGCGCGTTGATTCCAGATTTCTGCCAACCGCTGATCCATGGCCGTCAAAGCCCGCTGTAGAAATGCCTCGTCGGTAAAGCCAGTAGGGAAATGGTAGGTATCGGGCAGAAACCGCCCTTCAGGATGATCACCGGGACGGTTCAGGCGGGCCATGACCTCCGTGTCGCTCAAGCCGGACAGCGTTTGCACCAGTTTCGGATGCGCCACCAGTGCTTGCCGGAGTTGCCGAAAGGTCCAGCCTTCGACCACGGTCAATGAATACTGAATCACCCGACCAGCCACGATCCGGTCGAGTAGTAACAGGGGGGTTAAATCAGCGGTCAGCGCATATTCACCCGCTTTTAGCCGCGACGCTAAACCGTTCAACCGGGCGTAGGTTTCCAGGTAGAGAGGCGGGCGGGACATCGCTGATTGTTCGTGCAATTGCCGGGCTAGATGGCTGATTCCGGTACCTGGCTTGATGTCCAGAACCAGACCCTGGGCGGGAACACTCAACGGCATTTCCAGAAAGTGCCGGTAATCGGCATAAATCAAGGAAAGGGATAGCGCCAGCCCGCATCCCAAAACCAGTAACCACGGCCAGACCCGTTTGCCAATCATCATCCCCTCCTTGGATAAGGAGGGGTGGCGCACTGCGCCGGGGTGGTTCGGAAACCCCAGCCGATAGACAACGGGAAGCCCTCAATCCAGGGCGCGGAAAATCACGGTGCCGTTGGTGCCGCCAAAACCGAAGGAATTGGACAGCGCGACCTGAATCCGCCGTTCCTGGGCGGTATGCGGCACATAGTTCAAATCGCAGCCTTCCTCGGGATGATCCAGATTGATAGTCGGCGGCGCGACCTGATCCCGAATGGCCAGCACCGCGAAAATGGCTTCCGCGCCGCCCGCTGCACCGAGCATGTGGCCGGTCATCGACTTGGTGGAACTCATCGCCAACTGGTAAGCATGATCGCCAAACACGGTCTTGGCGGCGTCACTCTCAATTTTGTCGCCCGCTGGGGTGGATGTGCCGTGCGCGTTGATGTAATCCACCGCCTCGGGAGTGATTTCCGCATCGCGCAACGCATGAAGCATCGCCCGGCGCGCCCCATCGCCATCCGGCGGCGGCAGCGTCATGTGATAGGCGTCGCCACTCATGCCAAAGCCGATCAACTCGGCATAAATCCGTGCGCCGCGCTGCCTGGCGTGTTCATACTCTTCCAGCACCATGACCCCGGCGCCGTCGCTCAACACAAAGCCGTCCCGATCCTTGTCCCAGGGTCGACTGGCCTTCTCGGGTTCGTCATTACGCACCGACAGCGCCCGCGCCGCCGCGAAACCACATAATCCGGTTGGCGTCGTCGCCATTTCCGCGCCGCCGGCGATCATCACATCCGCATCGCCATAGGCAATCAATCGGCCCGCCAGACCAATACTGTGGGTGCCGGTCGTACAGGCAGTGACCACAGCCAGATTCGGTCCCTTGATTCCGTACAGAATCGACAGGTTGCCCGACACCATATTGATAATGCTGCGCGGTACAAAGAAGGGCGTGAGCTTGCGTGGCCCCCCTTTCAGAAAAGCGGAGTGGCCTTCCTCAATGCCCGGCAGGCCACCAATACCGGAACCGATATAGGTTCCAATGCGATCCGCATTCGCTTCCGTCACTTCTAGGCCGGAATCGCGGATGGCCTGTACCGCCGCGCCGATGCCGTAATGAATGAAGGCATCCATCTTCCGGGCTTCCTTGACCGGCAGGTATTGGTCAATCTGAAAATCCTTGACCGCCCCGCCGATGCGCACCGGAAACTGGCTGGCATCGAACGCGGTGACGGGTCCAATACCGCTCCGCCCGGCCAGAACATTGCCCCAGGCGGTGTCCACCGTACTGCCGACGGGCGACACAATCCCCATGCCGGTCACTACCACTCGTCGCTTGGCCACAGAACTACCCTCTACGGTGCTGCGCTGACAAAACCAGGCCGCGACCCCCGGCGGCGGTCGCGGCGGTTGAACCCGAATGATGTCGGACTGACATCTTCAACCGAGATGGGTCCCGATATAGTCAATCGCTTGCTGCACGGTGGTGATTTTTTCGGCATCCTCATCGGGAATTTCGAGTTCGAATTCTTCCTCCAGAGCCATCACCAGTTCGACGGTATCCAGCGAGTCAGCGCCGAGATCCTCGACAAAAGAGGCCTCATTAGTGACTTGCTCTTCTTTCACTCCGAGCTGCTCGATGATGATTTTTTTGACGCGGGCTTCGATGTTGCTGATGTCAGTCATGACGGTTTGCTTCCTCGTTGTCTGTTTCAATCCGCACCCACCATCGGCGGTGGGCGAAATCCGGCGCAACGGTACCACAACTTGCGCGAATTGCAGAAATATTCAGCGATTATTCCCGAAATTCGGCGATTTTCAGACCCCGCTCTGACCGCCGGCGCGCCAGTGCAGTATCCCAAATTCCAGCCGTTGACCGGCTTTATACCATAGCCATTCCACCGTTGACGTGCAGGGTGACGCCGGTGACGTAGGCAGCATCTGCCGAGGCCAAAAAGGCCACGACTTTGGCGACATCTTCGGGTCGGCCAGCGCGATGCAGCGGGATGGATTCAATCAGCGCCTGACGCTGCTCTTCGGGCAGCGCCCGGGTCATATCCGTGTCAATCAACCCCGGCGCTACCGCGTTGACGGTGATGTTGCGCGAACCGATTTCCCGCGCCAGCGACTTGGTGAAGCCGATGATGCCGGCCTTGGCGGCGGCGTAATTGGCCTGTCCAGCGCTACCGGTCACGCCGACCACTGAAGTGATGTTAATGATGCGCCCGTGCTGGGCTTTCATCATCCCGCGCAATACCGCTTTGCTCAGTCGGTAAACCGAACTCAAATTCGTGTCGAGGATGGTCGTCCATTCCTCTTCTTTCATCCGCATCAGGAGATTATCGCGGGTGACACCGGCATTATTCACCAGAATACTGGGCGCGCCAAATTCCTGAGTGATTGCTTTGACCGTTACTTCCACAGACGCTGGATCGGTCACATTCAGCCGCCAACCACGACCTTTGATGCCCCGATCCTGCAAATCCTGGCCAATAGCTTCAGCGCCAGCCTCAGTCGTGGCGGTTCCAATCACCGTCGCGCCGCGCTGACCCAATTCACGGGCAATGGCCTGGCCGATGCCCCGAC
>JAUPTV010000258.1 GCA_030917925.1 Pseudomonadota bacterium | reverse complement strand
TCTGACCCTGTGCGCCCGGACCTTTCCGGTCGTACTGGGACTAACCTTCCTGTCCTACGCCGTCAATCTGTTTCTGTTCGCCATGAGTCATCTCACCATCGGCCAGCCGCCGGTCATCACGGCGACCGCTGTCGGGTATGCAGATCCCCTCCCCCAGGCGCTGGTGCTAACGGCCATTGTTATCAGCTTCGCCATGACGGCCTTCGTGATCGTCCTGGCGCTCAAGGCCCGTGCGGAACTGGGTAACGATCATGTCGATGGACGGCCGGAACCCGCTGGCCATCGGAGGCAATCTTGAACGGCCTGGTCATTGCCCCGGTGCTGTTGCCGTTACTGGCCGGCATCCTGCTGCTCCTCCTCCCGCCTTCACGCCTGGCTCTGCACCAAACTCTGAGCGTAGCCTCCCTCGCTGCCCAGATCGGCCTGGTGCTGGCGCTCATGGCGGCGGTCGATGAGGGCCACATTCTGGTTTACGCGCTGGGCAACTGGCCCGCGCCTTTTGGCATTGTGCTGGTCGCCGACCGCCTGGCCGCCTGGATGCTGATCATCACCACTCTGCTGGCGCTGTTCGCTCTGCTTTACGCTATTCGTGGCGACGACCGCACCGGGCGCTACTTCCACGTCCTGTTTCAGTTCCAACTTTTTGGCCTGAACGGCGCATTTCTCACCGGCGACCTGTTCAACCTGTTTGTGTTCTTCGAAATCCTGCTGCTGGCGTCCTACGGTCTGCTGCTGCATGGCGGTGGACGGCGGCGCACCCGGGCGGGATTGCATTTCGTCATCGTGAATCTGGTCGGCTCAACGCTGTTTTTGTTTGCGGTCGGTACACTCTACGGCGTGCTCGGGACGTTGAACATGGCGGACCTGGCGGTCAAAGTCGCCGCCACACCGCCGGAAAATGCGCCACTGGTTCGGGCAGCGGGTTTGCTACTGTTCGCCGTATTCGCCCTCAAGGCGGCGCTGGTGCCGTTCTACCTGTGGCTACCCGCCGCCTATGCCCACACCAGTGCTTCATCTGCTGCCCTGTTCGCAATCATGACCAAGGTAGGGGCTTACAGCATCCTGCGCGTTTACTGGCTGATTTTCGGCCCGGAAGCTGGTCCCGTCGTGAATCTGATCGACGACTGGCTGTTGCCACTGGCCCTCGCCACCCTCCTGATCGGCGCGACAGGAGCGGTTGCCAGTACGCACTTGCGCCAGCAAGCCGCCTATCTGGTGGTCGCTTCGGTCGGCTCGCTGCTGGCCGCGTTTGGCTTGAACAACCCGGCTGGCCTTGCGGCCGGTTTGCATTATCTGCCGCATACCACCTTCGCCGCTGCCGCCCTGTTTCTGCTGGCGGATTTGATCGCCCGCCAGCGTGGCGCACTCACCGACCGCCTCGACCCAGGGCCGGACTTGGCAAACGCTCGCTGGCTCGGCGCGCTGTTTTTCATCACCGCCATCGCCGTTGCCGGTCTGCCGCCGCTGGCCGGGTTTATCGGCAAATTCCTGATGCTGCGGGCCGCTCTGGATCATGCCTTGCTGCCCTGGATCATGGGCGTGGTCCTCATCGCCGCATTGCTGGGCTTGATCGCCCTGGCGCGCACTGGCAGTTTGCTGTTTTATCGTGTGGATGCGGAAGCGGCTAATGAAGCGCTGGTTTCCTGCAATTGGGCCGACACCGCGCCGGTGGTCGGTCTACTCTTGCTGCTATTGGGGCTGACCGTCGGCTCGGGACCGATACTTGACCTGGCCCAAGCCATCGCTGACCAGTTGGGACAACCACAACTCTACATTCAAGCAGTTTTGAATCCCGGAGGAACGCTCTGATGCGTCGACTGTTGCCTCATCCGCTGATGACGCTGACCCTGGCCACCCTCTGGCTGCTGCTGGTCAACAGCGCCGCTCCCGGCCAGATCGTGCTGGGCCTGGTGCTGGGCTGGGCGATTCCCCTGTTTACGCAGCGCTTCTGGCCGGAAACGCTCCACATTCACCGGCCCTTCGCCCTGCTGCGCTTCATCATCCGGGTTCTGGGCGATATCGTCGTTGCCAACCTGACCGTGGCGCGACTGATTCTGGGTCACCCGCAGCGGTTACGTCCGGCGTTTGTCCTGATGCCGCTGGCGCTGAAATCCGATTTGGCCATCAGCCTGCTGGCTAATACCATCTGTCTGACGCCGGGCACCGTGTCGGCCTGCCTGACCCTGGACCGTCACCATTTGCTGGTGCATACGCTGGATACTGCGGATCGGGAGCAGTTGATCGCCATGCTCAAGTCGCGTTACGAAACCCCGCTACAGGAGATCTTCGAACCATGCTGAACACTGCCGTGCTGATCGCCTTCGCCCTGGTCGCTGCTGCGTTCGCCCTGAGCCTCTGGCGGTTGCTGATCGGTCCCAGCGCCCCGGATCGCATCCTGGCGCTGGATACCCTGTACATTAACGCCATTGCCCTGCTGGTGTTGCTGGGCATCCATCTCTCCAGCGCCCTGTATTTCGAAGCGGCGCTGTTGATTGCCTTGATGGGTTTCGTCGGCACCGTCGCGCTCTGCAAGTTTCTATTGCGCGGCGATATTATCGAGTAACCAAATATGCTGGATTTTTTGCTCTCCCTGCTCATCCTGGCCGGTGCCGCCTTCACCTTCATCGGCTCGCTGGGCCTGGCGCGATTGCCGGATTTCTACACCCGACTGCACGGCCCCACCAAAGCCACTACTCTGGGCGTCGGCAGCCTGCTCATCGCCTCATCGCTCTACTTCAACACCCGTGGCGAGGGCGTCAGCCTGCATGAAGCACTGGTCACACTCTTTCTGTTCATCACCGCCCCGGCCAGTGCGCATTTACTATCCAAGGCCGCGCTGCATCTTCAACTGCGCTCGCTGGCCCCGCTGCCGACAGCATTGGAAGCCGTGCAAAAACCCGGTCAGACTGATTTGGGATCTACGGATACGCCTTGAGCCGCTAAAGTGGCTGGCGATGGGGAACGCGGAATCACGGGGTCAGTAAACACCAGTCCCCAGTCGATCAGCAGTTCCGGGAACAGCCGGGACGCTAAAGTGCCCCGGGTTTCGTAAACCGCAGGCTTACCGTAATGGTGGTTAGCATCCAGCGTATAGATCGTCGCGATATGATCGGTGGGATGCACCAGCCAGAATTCACGAACCCCGGCGCGTTCATAAACCGCCAGCTTCTCAATCTGATCCCTGGCGGCGGTACTGGGCGACAACACCTCGATCACCCAGTCCGGAGTCCCGCGACAACCGCGTTCATCAAGTTTTTCCGGATCGCAGATGACCGTAATATCCGGTTGCACGACGGTCGTCACTTCGTCATCGGTTTCCTGATAGTCCGGCAAGCGCACATCAAACGGCGCAATAAATGGACGGCAGGGCTTGCCTATCAGATAGTTGGCAATCTGCCGAAATAATTCGCCTACCGTCGTTTGATGCGCACGACTGGGTGCCGCCATAGCGTAAGCCTCGCCATCGATCAATTCCCAGCGTTCATCCTCGGGCCAGTCACAATAATCGGCATAAGTGAACACCGGTTTGGGTTTTAGCATGGGCCGTCCCATCATTAAGCCTCCTATCGAGTGTGCTTGAAAAATTTAGAGCGGCGTCAATCCCGCTCTTCACTGAGTCGGGCGACATAGGCGGCAAATTCTACCTCATTCCATTCCTTAACCAGTCGCGCACTGGCGAAAGCCCGAAAGTGGCTCTCGACCATCCGGCTGCTGAACTGCTCCTTGCGATAGCGTCCGAGGATGAGTCGCATTTCAAAGCCCTGGCTCTCCTCAAGATGCGTCACGTAATCCTGCTCCAGCGCCCGCCGTTCATTCGGTGTCAGGCGATTCAGCGCGGCTTCCAGGCGTTCAGCCTGAAACTCGCTGCGTAACCGCTCTTGCCGCGCCACTGGCGACTCCTTCGGCGTATCCGTTACCGGCGGTGCCTTCGGCATACTCACCGGAACGGACCGGGTTTGCGCCACTACGGGCCGATAATCATGGCGCAGCGCCGCCAGCAGGTAGGCAGGCAGATTTTGCACCTTGCCCGCCGCCAAATCCTGTTCAACGACGGCGATATTGCCTTCCAGATAAGCGGGTTCGTAATGAGTGAGCGCCGTGCGGATTTGCCGACCATTCAAACCAAAAGCCTGGAGCTTTTCGCGTAGCGGTTCCAATCCCCCGGTAACCGGGCTTTCCGCACTCGCTACAACAGCAACTTTCACGGACGCTGCGGCCGCTATCGTTTCCGCTTCCAGAGCGGCCGCCAGCTCCGCTTGCCGCTGGGCGAACAGCAACATTTGTGGATTGTCAGTTACCTGGAATCGCACTGCCGAAACTTTGCGACTTGTGCGTTGATACTCAATTTCCAGGAATAAATCAGAGGTCTCATTCACCTGCTGTGCTGCGGGTTTAACGACTTTATCGTTAAATTTACGGAAGTCCTGGTAATAGGTATCCGTTTCGCTGATGCCCATCAAACGTTTGAGGTTGTCGAGACTGATCCAACCGGTAGTCCCGACCCGTCGATAGCGCAGGCAGTTCTCGTACAGCGCCAGGGCATAGCCACTACTGAACTTGCGTTGGATGCTGAGGTTCAACAGTGCGTAAATTTCCGGGCGGTAGAGTTTTTCGCAGAGGTCGGGGCTATAGGCGTAAATGCAATAGCCATGTTTGATGACCGCCTGCGCCAGCAAAGTCGTGGCACCCCACTCTTCATGGGCACCGTTTTCGTCGAGGATATTCCACTCCAGCACGGTCCGCGCCAACGTTTTGAGCGCCTCCTTGAGCGGTTCCAGGTTGTTGGTGTTGAAGCCGATGGCCTCGGCAAGGTCCTTGACCCGGATACGATGCACGCGCGCCGTCAGCAGATTCTCGTAGGCGTTGTACAACAGCACATTGGAAGCCTTGCGCTGGGTCAGCGTCAGCCGGTTGTTGATGTGAACGGCGGCAACGTGTTTCTTGAGATTTTGATCGGCCAGATCGGTCATGACCGCTGCTCTTCGGTAGCCCATACAATTTCTGGATTCAAAAAGACTAGCACAAATGTCCCCGTAGTCCAGTTCAACGATGGGGACATTTCATCCCATAAGCGGGGACATTTCAGCAATGCATCCTCATCGCTTATCGACGGGAAGCACCAAAGTTCGTGACCTTTGCGGATGAAATCGGTAGGTTCACGCCTATCGAGTTATCACGAAAAAACATATCCAATTACTTAATTAATAAAGTATTTTTATCCAATTATTCCGCTAAAAGCCCAAAGTCATCCCATAAACGGGGACATTTGGAAAAAAGGGTCCGCTTTTAAACCCCCTGTGGATAAAGTTATTTTTTATTTTCAATGTCGTATTTTTACAACAATTCAATAAATTTATTTATTTTCAATTTATTAAATAAGTGGCTGGTTAAAAAATAACCAAAACGACCCTTTTCATCCCATAGACGGGGACATTTCACCGCTGACCATCCCATAGACGGGGACATTTCATCCCATAGACGGGGACATTTGGATTTTTGGCCATCCCATAGACGGGGACATTTCATCCCATAGACGGGGACATTTCATCCCATAGACGGGGACATTTCGTTCTGGAACCCTTGGATTTTAAAGAGAAATCGCCGACCTAAACGTATTTAAACGTATTTAAACAAAAAACGTCGTTGTTCGCGCACTCCGGACGAGTTATCCACAAGCCGAATCCGGCAACCGCCCAAACCTGGCAACCACAAACCTCGTGGGGCGACACTCCCGTCTGACCAAAAGACGGCTCTCCAAGGCAGCGGTTTGTCGTTCCGCAACTCCGAATTCAATTCGGCAGCACGCCTCCGAAAAAGACGGCTCTCCAGGGCAGCGGTTTGTCGTTCCGCAACTCCGAGTTCAATTCGGCATCCAAAGTCTCCAGCAACCCTCAAACCTGGAATATCAAAAACCGCCGGTAAGGGCGTTTTCAGCCGTTTTACCAACAACCCCTACCCATGGAATGGGAAAGCCATCAAAATCGCTTCCAGGGGCCTTTCAGGCGGTTTTAGATACCTCCCCGGAGGTATCTCTTCAAACCGGAACGCGCCAGAGGGGATTCTGGTATTTTTGAGACCCGTCCCCCGCCCCATCCACGAATCCTGTCGAGGTATCCCTGCGTGTCTATCCCGTCCGGCGAAATGATCTCCCCCCGCGAGCCGCTTATCGACCGATTTGGGCGGCAGATCAACTACATCCGTTTCTCTGTCACCGACCGTTGCGACTTCCGCTGCGTGTACTGCATGAGCGAACGGATGAACTTTCTGCCCCGCGCCCGGGTTCTGACGCTGGAAGAACTGGCGACGTTGGGTCGAGCCTTTGTTGATCTGGGGGCGCGGCGGATTCGCATCACTGGCGGAGAACCCCTGGTGCGGCGTAATGTGCTCTGTCTGTTTCGGGAGCTGGGCCGGCTGCGCGAACATGGGCTGGATGAACTCACGCTGACCACCAATGGCTCGCAGTTGGAGTCCATGGCCGCTGACCTCAGGGAGGCTGGCGTGGCGCGGCTGAACATCAGCCTGGACAGTCTGCATCCCGAGCGCTTTCGCCGAATGACCCGGACGGGCGATCTGGCGACCGTGCTGCGTGGCATTCATGCGGCCCGTGCGGTCGGCTTCCAGCGCATCAAGCTGAATGCAGTGATTCTGAAGCATCGTAATCACGATGAAGTCGTTGATTTAACGCGATTCGCCATTGACCACGGGCTGGATATCAGCTTCATCGAAGAGATGCCATTGGGCGAAATTGGCGAGCATGACCGGGCCGAAGCGTATTACCCGAGCGACGCTATCCGGGCTGATCTGAAGCAGGTCTTTACCCTGACACCGACTACTGAAAGAACCGGTGGTCCCTCCCGCTACTACCGTATCCCTGAAACTGATAGCCGGATTGGTTTCATCTCGCCTCACAGTCATAACTTCTGCGATACTTGCAATCGAGTCAGAGTTTCTGCCGAAGGGCGATTGTTACTTTGTCTTGGACAAGAGCATTCCGTAGATTTGCGCTATGTTCTGCGCGCTCATCCCGGCGACCACCAGCGCCTGAAACAGGCCATTATCGCGGCTATGGGGATTAAACCGCGCCACCATGATTTCCAGATCGGCGGCCAGACTACGATCTTACGTTACATGAATCACACGGGCGGCTGAGGCACTTTTCGTCACCCACTCTTTTTTCGCCATGAACTATACTGAACAGATCGAAAACCACGAAACCGTTTCAGTACCAACATGCGCAAACATCCACTGCTCCTGCTCCTCCCCCTGGCGCTGCTGACCGCCTGCAATGGTCATAGCGACAACCCCACTGCTAACCGACCGATCACGGTCACTATCCTCCACACCAACGACACCCACAGTCGTTTGGAACCCTTCCCTCGCGACAGCGAACTCTCCGCCAGCAATACTGGACCGCAACAGGGCGGCATTGCCCGACGCAAAGCTCTGATCGATCAAGTTCGCGCTGCTGAACCGCACGTTATGTTGCTCGACGCTGGCGATAATTTTCAGGGAACCATTTTTTACAATGCCTGGAAAGGTTCCGCAGAAGTCATGGCGCTCAATACGCTGAGTTACGACGCTGTGACTCTTGGCAACCACGAGTTTGACCTGGGATCGGCGGAATTGGGACGCGCCTTGCAAGGCGGACCGGTGACAATCGCTGACGTCGCCTATCCCACTGAGAAGTTGCAACGGCTAATGATTGCCACCAACGTCGATGCTTCTGGCGAACCAGCGTTGACCGGCCTCTTCCGTCCCAACGTCGTACTGGAACGCGGCGGCGAACACTTTGGCATTCTCGGCATCGTCACCGAAGACGTACCGCGAGCCTCCAGTCCCGGTCCCAACCTGCGTTTCTTCGACTACATCGCCAGCGTTCAGGCGGAAGTTGACCGTTTGACGGCGCAGGGCATCAACAAGATCATTCTGCTCTCACACTACGGCTATCAGGTCGATTTGGAGAAAGCCCCGCAACTGAGTGGCGTAGACCTGATCATCTCTGGCCACGATCACGCTTTGCTCGGCGACCCGGCAGCCATTGAAGCCGTCGCTCCCGGTCAGGGTGCACAGGTCAAGGGTCCCTACCCTACCGTAGTGACCGCGAAGGATGGCAATCCGGTGCTGGTGGTC
>JAUPTV010000257.1 GCA_030917925.1 Pseudomonadota bacterium | reverse complement strand
GGTAGCGATAGGCACGGTAGGGCATTTACAGAATATACAAAAACCTGTAATTTTTATCAAGTCGCGGTGGATCGACCACCAAGGCACGGCGCTTCAACAGTCCCCACGAGGGGGACTGCCGCGCCGTCCGCTATCCCTCCCCGGCCTGAAGGCCGGGGTCTCTCGCGGAAAATCTCGATGAGCTTTCAGCCTTCTCCTCCAAATTCGCTTCTACAGGCTGCTGAAGAAGGTAGCCGGTCACGCCGATCTCGACTCGCACAAATTCCAGGCTACGCGATAGAGTGTGAAATCGGACGCGGCGGCATGGCCACTGTCTACCTCGCTGTTCAGCAATCGCTGAATCGCCAGGTTGCCCTGAAAGTCTTAACGCAGGCGACTGAGGAAGAGGATGATGATTTTGCCCAGCGCTTCAAAAAGGAAGGACATATCCTCGCTCAGTTACTACACCCTAATATCGTCACCATCCATGATATTGGCATCACTGAAGACGGTGATCTTTTTCTATCCATAGAATATCTTTCAGGTGGTACGCTCAGAGATAAAATAAAACAGGGTTTGTCTTTTGATGCTGCTATCGAAATTACAAGATCAATCGCTAAAGCTCTTGATTATGCGCATAAACAAGGCATTATTCACCGCGATATAAAACCATCGAATATCATGTTCCGACATGATGGGACGCCCGTATTAACCGATTTTGGCATTGCCCGCGTTATTGGATCAAAAACCATTCATACCAGTGCAGGCTTTTCGATTGGCAGTCCGGGTTACATGAGTCCAGAACAAGCTATGGGTGAAAGTATCACCATAGAATCTGATATCTATGCGCTTGGGGTAGTGCTTTACGAGATGTTGACTGGGCATCCACTGTATGAATCGAGTCATGCACTCGCTATTACGATAAAACATTAGCAAGACCCCATTCCTGAATTACCCAACCAGTATGCTTATCTTCAACCCATTATCAATAAACTGCTTGCAAAGAAGAGTTCAGATCGATACAAGAATATTTCTGAGTTCCTCGAAGCATTAAATATTATTTTACCCAGTGATGCAACATCACAGTCAAAACCTAATATTGACATTAGCAATGTCAGCATAGCCGAATTTGCCAGTGGTAAAGTTCGGACTTTTTTAAATAAAAAATCACGGCTTCCTGTTATAATTTCAAGCGTTGCAATCCTACTTGTTGCGGTATTTTATATATACAAATCCCAAAACTTTTTTAATCCAGTGCAAACTTCAGAACCAGACTCGGTAACTGAACAAACAGCTCGCGATGAAATGCAACGACAACAGCAATTGCAAGCTGAATATCTTTTCACCCAGGCGCAAATCAGTTTTCAGGAAGGCGCTTTCAACGTCAGCCTGGCTCATATCGAACAGGGTTTATTAGCCGCGCCTGATCATCCGGGTTTGTTGTCGCTGCGTGAACAAGTGAAAACGAGGAAAGCGGAATTAGGCCAGCAGGCCGAGCAAGCTAAACGTCAGCAGGAGGAAGAAGCCGCACGTCAGCAGGCCGAGCAAGCTAAACGTCAACAGGAGGAAGAAGCCGCACGTCAGCAGGCCGAGCAGGTCAAACGTCAACAGGAGGAAGAAGCGCGTCAACAAGCAAAGACCGTTGAACCAACCCGTCGGCCCGCTGAACCTGCCTCTCGACAAACGCCAGCAGTCGCCAAGCCTAATCCGGCAAAGCCTGTACGTTCCCCGACTATTCCCGAAGAAAAACGTAAGCCGACTATTGCAGAAACTGGCGCAAGTAAAGTAAAACAGAGTAGTCGTTGTGAAAATATCCTCAGCCGTATTACACTTGGGGAAGCCGTTTCCAGTGCAGACCAAATCTTTATGACCAAGGAGTGCCGATGATGAATAGAACTTGTTTACCTAATATCCCAGAACGTAGTCGTTCCTGGATCGCACTGGCGCTCGGCGTAGTTCTCAGCGCATGCAGTACCTCACCTCCGTCCTCGTCAGACACCGCTGCACCCTCCCAACCTGTTCCAGCACTGCCTTTCGATGAAGCGGTATTAAAGGCTGCAAATGACCTTTTCACCAAAGCGCAATCGTCATCAACCGATTCGGCGCTTTCCGCTAAACCCACTCTGGTCATTGATCCACTAATTGATGGGGTCACTGGAAACCAGACGACCGCTACCCTGACTATGCAATCGCGGATTGAACAATTAGCGCGCGACAAATATCCACAATTTAATGTACAACCTTTCACAGCAGCCAATGTCGAAAAATCGCCAATTGTATTGATCGGAACATTCACCCCGATCAATCAGGAAGGCAAAACAGAAGGACTCCGGGAAGCCTATCGTGTTTGCCTGGCGCTGGCGGATCTGCAATCAGGTAAAATTGTCGCCAAGGGCTTCGCACGCGCACAAATAGACGGTGTTGACGCCACGCCGACCCCTTATTTCCGTGACAGCCCGGCCTGGATTAAAGACCCGGCGACCGAGGGTTATATCAAAACCTGCCAGGGTACCAAGGCCGGCGATCCAATTAATCCGGTATACGCCACACGCATTAAGACCGCCGCGTTAATCAGTGAGGCGATTAGCGCCTACGATAACGGGCGTTATCAGGAGGCGCTGGATCGATACATGACAGTTCTATCCATGCCCGGCGGCGAACAATTGCGCACCTATAACGGTGTTTACCTGGCTAACTGGAAATTGAACCGGCGCGAAGCGGCCACTCAATCCTTCGGCCAACTGGTGGATTACGGCCTCGCTAACAAGCAACTGGCCATGCAATTTCTGTTCAAATCCGGATCAACGGCGTTCCTGCCCAATACCCAAATCACCAATGCCTATCCACTGTGGCTGAAGCAGATTGCCACACGCACCGCGAACAGCAACGCCTGCCTCGAAATCACTGGACATACCAGCCCGTCCGGGCCAGAGCCAATGAATGAGCGGTTGTCGCTACGACGGGCCGAGTACATCCAGCAGCGTCTGGAATCTCAGGCTCCAGCGCTCAAAAAACGCACCATTGCAACCGGCAGAGGCTCGCGTGAAGCGCTGGTTGGCACTGGAAAGGATGACATTACCGATGCGCTCGACCGCCGGGTTCGCTTCAATGTGATTGATTGCTCCATTCCCGACGCCAAGACTAAATCATGATGATCGTTAAGGCGCTGAAATAGCGGGCATCGGACGTCGTCCAGCCCGCTGTTCCACCCACAACCGATCCCGCAATCCCGACGACCGCCGCAACCGCCGTTCCACTGCCGCCTCAAACACTTCCGGTGTCCCATAAAACACCGCTTGCTGCTTGGCCCGCGTCAGCGCTGTATAAAGCAACTCCCGACTCAACACCGGCGACGATTCATTTGGCGTCACCACCAGCACCCGCTCAAATTCTGACCCCTGGCTTTTATGCACGGTCATCGCGTAAACCGTCTCATGTTCCGGCAATCGCGCCGGCGCAAAACCCCGCAACGCGCCATCATTGCCCAGAAAAAACACTTTCATCCGTTCCGGCTCTTCAGGGTCCGGCAGGGTGATGCCGATATCGCCATTGAACAGCCGCAGGTTGTAATCATTGCGAATCACCATGATCGGGCGGCCCGGATACCAGGTTTGGCGAAGGTCGATCAGCCCCCGCTCTTGCAGAATATCCTCGCAGAGCCGATTCAGTTCCTCTACCCCAAACGGCCCCTTGCGCAGGGCGACCAGCACCCGGAACCGGTTGAACTGCTCAAACACCGCCGGGGGTTCAGCACCCGCCTGCACCGCCTCCAGATAGGGCGCAAAGCCGGTTCCCACCGGTTCCGCCAATTCCACGGGCAACGCTTCGGCATCGGCCAAAGTATGCCAATTAATATCCGTCCGCCCCTCCAGCAATGCCGCCGCATCCGCTGAACGGCCCCGGTTCACCGCCTGCGCCAATGCGCCAATCCCGCTGTCCGCACCGAAGCGGTAGCTGTGCCGCAGCAACACAATGGCGTCCACCAGCGGCGAGGGCGACTCCTTACCCTTGGGCAACGCCTCGCCGGTCAAACCCGCCAGCCGCGCCTGAAATTCCGGGGAAAAGCGCCCGGCACCGGTACACAGATCACCCAACACCGCCCCGGCATCCACCGAAGCTAATTGATCCTTGTCACCCAGCAAAATCAGCCGCGTGGTCGGCAACAGCGCATCCACCGTCTTGGCCATCAACGCCAGCCCGACCATCGACACTTCATCCACCACCAGCACATCGACCGGCAGGGGATTATCGGCGTTATAGCGGAAATACACCGAATTGGGCCGGCTCCCCAACAGACGATGTAATGTAGACGCCTCTTCAGGAATTTGCGCCGCCTGTTCCGGCGACAGGTTCAAACCCGGCTTGGCAGCGCGAATCGACTCCTGCATCCGCGCTGCCGCTTTCCCGGTCGGCGCGGCCAGTGCAATGCGCAACGGCCGCTCGGACTGTCCGGTCAACAACGCCAGCACTTTCAGCACGGTACTGGTTTTCCCGGTACCCGGACCGCCGGAAATGACGCAGACCCGCTTCATCGCCGCCACTGCCGCTGCCACTTTCTGCCAGTCCGGTCCTTTCAGCGACGAATGCCGGGGAAACAACTGGTCGAGATCCGTGCGCAACTGCGTCTCATTAATGTCCGTTGACGCCTCCCCGGCTCGCTTGCGCAAATCGCTGGCCAACCGTTGTTCATATTGCCAATAGCGATAGAGATACAACCGGCCCCGCCGGTCAATGACCAATGGCTGGCGCTCGCCGGGTCGGCCCACTACCGGACTGGCGCGCACCGCATCCAGCCATTCATTCATCGGCGGCAGGGTCAATTCTGGAAGTTCAACACGTCGTTCCGTCATCGCCTCCCAGCGCCGCATCCACTGGCGCAGATTCACGCAAATATCGCCCTGGCCGGTGGCGTGACTCGCCAGCGCCGCTGCCAGCGCCAGTTCCGACGATTCACCGCCCGCCAGTCGCTCCATAAAGCGAGCGAAATGCATATCCAGGTCGCTCAAGGCACCCTGCGCATAGAGCGTGGGCAATGGATCATTGTTTGGAAGATTTTCAATCATCGAGATTTTCCGCGAGAGACCCCGGCCTTCGGGCCGGGGAGGGATAGCGGGCCGAACGAAGTTCGGCTTCTTTTTCGGGCGTGCCGAGTGGCGAGTAACTGTATCCATCAGCCCGTTGAATCACTTGGCAGCAGCGATAGCCGATACCCTGAATCACGCTGTGTCCCGTTTGAATATTGAAACTTCCCGAGGCGCGAACCGCGACTCGTCCAGTGTAGGTGCCGATTTTTTTCCCTTTCGTGACTTCGGCTTTAATCCGATCACCGGTCTGGAATCCTTTAATCCGTTTCTGCCGAGTCAAATAACCCCGTGGGAACCCGTAAGCATTTAAGCGGGTTCGTTGATAACTGCCGCGCCCGGTGGCTTTAATGACCAAGGCCGGCTTTTCCCAATCGCTGAGAGTATCGATAGACCCCACACAGGCCGCATCCAGCGCGTGTGTCTTCGGAATCCCTAACCGCATCCGGTTAAACTTCGTCAATCCCCCAGAACCCGTGGTCACGGGTAATCCAGTGGCGTGTAGCGCCTGGAGCAGCGCCCAGCGGGTCGTATTCACCGCTGCCGCATCTTTCAAGGGCCGTTTCGCTTGCGCCTGAATCCGCGCTAATCGTTTTGGGTCTTTCGCTAAAAAGACGTTAATTTCTTGAGCGCCCTTCTTTTGGTTGCACGACGGACAGGCCAGGGTCAGGTTGGAAATCCGGTCACTGCCGCCTTTCGCTTTCGGCGTGATATGTTCAACCTGTAAGGGGGTATTTTTTGCTCCACAATAGACGCATTCCCGACCCCATTTATTGAGTAAATACTCACGGGTTTCGTAGCCCACGAGCGTACCTTGTTGATACTCAATACCCGAAATCTCCGGGTTTTCCAGTTGCTGTAAATCAAAGCACACGAGTTCCTGAGCCATCCCGGTGATGGGCGCGAGCCGTTGGAAACGCTTCACCCAAGCACCTACCGTGTCGACCCGATGTTGTAGGCTGGGGGCGATCCAGCCTTTGCTTTTGTTTCCACGATTCAGGAACCGGGGCTTTCGATAGCGTAGGTTTCCACGCCGCCTCCTTCGCCTTTGCCGCCGGGCGGTCAGGGCATCGCT
>JAUPTV010000256.1 GCA_030917925.1 Pseudomonadota bacterium | reverse complement strand
GGGCGGGAAGTCACGCCTGTGGAGAGGAAGGCGCTGGCCGGAGTCGCAAGACCCCGGTGAAACCGGCCTCAATGAAGCAGGAAATCAACCGTGGAATAAAATGTCATGGTTGATGCAACGGTAATCGATCTCCTCGACTTTATGGCTTAGAACATCAGCAACTGTCTTGCGGTCCAGCCAGGCGCGAAAGCGGTAGTCCGTACCGGCATCCTCGACCACCGCACTACTGGGAAAAGTGCGCTCAATGTCGCCCTTTAACCGAGCGCGCACCAACAACCGCTCACTGTTGCAGTCAGCAACGATGCTCAAAAAAGCGTCATTCGAAAAAATCCACATGGTGTTGTCTCTAGTAGTTATTGTTAATTGCAAATAAAATTTATCATGGATAAATTTATTCTGCAACTATTATTTTTGGCGCTTGATCGATGACCGTACCTTCACATCAACGTGCTGGGTTTTGCTGGTTGCGACCAGGACGGTTATCGACTATCCAATCGGTATATCGACCGTATTCAGGATTTTCTGGATGTCCGCCTTCATATCCTGCTCAGATAAGAAGCCGCCAGCATGTGCCTGTTTCAACGAACGAACCTGATCTTTAGCCTCGTCCGATAGCGATTCCCAGAGCCGTTCGATTCGTTGATCCAGAGTTTCATTGGGGATACGCCGCCGCGAACCCGGTTGCTGTTTGAAACCCAAGAAAACCGCAGCAGCAATGATCACTACGATGCCAACCGCTATTACTATCATCCAAAAAGCAAACGTCAGCAGGGTTTTCATTATTACCTCCTTTGGAATTTGGGCGTCAAAAGACCTACCACGGATAAATGTGCCATGCCACGGCGCTACCGATCAATCCGCACATAAAATGTTGTTGGCCGACATAACCGCCATACGCATTTTTTCCGTTGATCATCATTAGCACTTGCCCGCCATTAGGTCCGCCGGGGCCATTCCATCGCGCTTCTTCAACACGCAGTGACTCGCGATCCTTCCACTGAAGGTTAGTTTTTGCATAGTTGAGACAAATATCGATTTGCGCTTGGGTTAAAGGCGCTTCAGGTCCTGGCGGTGGTGGTGCGGCTGGCGTCGTGGGTACTGGCGCACATCCTGCCGTAGCAATCAAGGTCAAGGTCAGGGGTAAGGCGATCATCTTCATTGAAACTCTCCGCGTGGGTCTGGACATCAGTCCGTTTTGGTCTACTTTTTGGGAAATCACAGATAAGGATAGGCCAATGACGCAAGAAAACGACAGCACAGCAGAAAAAGTTGCCAAAGTAGCGGGGTCAGCGGCAGCCGGGGCGGCGGTCGGTTACGGAGCGATTGCCGCGACAGGATTGACCGCAGCAGGAATGGTCGGCGGGGGCGCTGGCATTGGCGCAGCGGCTGGCCCGGTCGGCGCGACGATTGGTGCAATCACTGGCCTAGCAGCGTATGGCCTGTACCGACTGTTTGCGGATGGCGACGATGCGCCTTCTGATAATCAACTGCAAAAGATCGAGGCACTGAAGGAGGCTCATGCGAAAGGCTTTCTGTCAGATGCAGATTTGGAGCGGGAATTGCGCAACGCCGTTAATCCGCAATCCGAATAAATAATCCGCCTTGCAGGCGGATCGTGGAAGAATGCTGCAGTTATCCGGCGACCATGCGCCTTCTGTGGGCGCGGAATAACTGATTTAAAAGTACTTTATCGCAGTGGCTACTCGCCCATCGCGTTATCTGCCTTTGCTCTAGCGTCAGTGAAATGCACCCATCACGGCGGCGGCGGGGCCAGCACTTCCCGACTGCCATTCGGCTGCACGGAACCCACCACGCCGGCCGCTTCCATCTCCTCGACCAGTCGCGCCGCCCGGTTATAACCAATCCGTAACCGGCGCTGCACCCCGGACACCGAGGCGCGCCGCGATTCGGTCACAATGCGCACCGCATCGTCATACAGCGGATCGCTCTCCCCGCGCCCCTCCTCCTCGCTATTGCCAGCGCCGCTATCTCCCTCTTCAACCGGCTCAACGAGCACATCCTCGATATAATTCGGCGCGCCGGTCTGCCGCAGATATTCCACCACCCGATTCACTTCATGGTCATCGACAAACGCCCCATGCACCCGTTGCGGCAACCCGGTCCCCGGCGGCAAATACAGCATATCGCCATGACCCAGTAATTGTTCCGCGCCCATTTGATCGAGAATTGTCCGCGAATCCACCCGCGACGACACCTGAAACGCCACGCGGGTGGGAATATTGGCCTTGATTAACCCGGTAATCACATCCACCGACGGCCGCTGTGTCGCTAGAATCAAATGTATGCCGGAAGCCCGTGCCTTCTGCGCCAACCGGGCAATCAACTCCTCCACTTTCTTGCCAACAATCATCATCATGTCAGCCAACTCATCGATGACCACCACGATAAACGGCAACGGCTGCAACACCTCCATTTCGCCCGGATTCTCCGCACTCTCCGGATTCCAGAACGGATCAGCCAACCCCTCCCCGGCATCCAGCGCATCCTGCACCTTGCGATTAAAACCGGCGATATTCCGCACCTTCAACGTCGCCATCAGCTTATAGCGCCGCTCCATCTCGGCCACACACCAGCGCAAAGCGTTCGCAGCCTCCTTCATATCCGTCACCACCGGCGTGAGCAGATGCGGAATATCCTCATAAATCGATAATTCCAGCATCTTCGGATCCACCAGGATCAACCGCACCTCATGAGGCCGCGCCTTATATAACAAACTGAGCAACATGGCGTTAATGGCGACCGACTTACCTGAACCGGTCGTCCCAGCCACCAGCAGATGAGGCATCTTCCCCAAATTCGCCACGGTGGGATTACCGCTGATGTCCTTGCCCAGCACCAGCGTCAGCGGCGAAGTGGACTGCTCATAAGTCGCCGATTCCAACACTTCCCGCAAATACACAATCTGCCGGTGTGGATTGGGAATTTCCAAACCAATGACCGACTTGCCAGGAATAATCTCCACCACCCGGACACTGATGACCGACAGCCCACGGGCCAAATCCTTGGCCAGATTACTGATCTGGCTGACCTTGACGCCCGGAGCCGGTTCGACCTCAAAGCGGGTAATCACCGGTCCCGGCTCTACCCCCACGACGCGCACTTCGATGCCAAAGCTTTTCAGCAAACTCTCAACCAGGCGCGACAGACCTTCCTGCACTTCTTTCGCCGTGCCCAAATGCCGGGGCGGCGGCGGGTCCAGCAAATCCAGTGGGGGCAAAGCGAAAGGCAATACCGGAGGCGGCGGTGCCAACCGACGAACCATCACCGCTGCCGGGGGCGGAGGCGGAGGCGGAGGCGCTGCCTTAGCTACCGGGGAAGAAGGCGTTAAAACCAGCGGTTCAGTGCGCATGGCTACCGTCTCCTCTGCGTCACCCTCCAGCAAAAGAAAGGGATCTTCGACTACCGCAAAGGGATCCTCCTTCAAAAGAGAAGCCCCCCCACCCCAACCCTCCCCCGCAAGGGGGGAGGGAGCCAGCTTTTCCCCTCCTTGGATAAGGAGGGGTGGCGCGTTAGCGCCGGGGTG
>JAUPTV010000255.1 GCA_030917925.1 Pseudomonadota bacterium | reverse complement strand
CATTTCCTGGAAGGCGCTTTTGTGTTCATGGCGTTCGTTCATGCCGGGGAACGTGAACGCCACGTCCAGCCGGTCCAATCCCGTTTTCAGCACCTGACAGAGGAAGTCCCGTAACGACATGGTGGTGGCGCCGGTCTCGGTGCGGATGACCTTGAAGCGCCCGGCAATGGCGGTCGCTTGGGCGGCGACCGTGGGATGGGTCAGCAAGGGCGCCCAGTCGGCCTCTTCTGCAATCGCGGACAGCACCGACAGCAGATGCGACTTCCCGGTGCCGTAATTGCCGACCATCATCAGACCTTTGGTATCAACGGGCTGCGTGAACTGCAACTGGGGAAACACCAGCTCGGTGAGCAGCCGCGCCATACCCGTGGAGATCACGAACGTTTCCACCAGTCGGCGGGCACCTGCCGCAGAATCGGCCTCACGCAACTGCACTACCGATTCAATCGGATCAAAGGCGATTAGTTCGGCGTATTTCATGGATACATGGATACATTCCGGATCAAACCGTGGTGATGATGCGGGCGTCGGGGCGAGTCTGACGACGATCTTCGGGATGGCCCGGTTCAGCGTAACTCAAGGTCTCGTCGGTGAACTGGCCCGGCCAGGTGGCAATGATCGTGCGGTGGCGCGACAGATTTTGCAGCAACAGCAACGGGTTCAGCATCAAATCGACCGAAAACAGCAGTTCCAGCGAGTCGAGCAAGACCACCTCAGCGGCGGTGTCGTTGATGATCGCTGCCAGTCGTTCAGCCGCTTGAACGCTACGTTGCTTGGGCGTCAGTTCCAGCAGGCATTCTGCTAAACGCAGATTCACATTCAGGCGCGGCCAACCGTGTTTCGCCGCCAGCTGCAGCAACGCCGAGGTTTTACCGGAACCGGCTGGCCCCACGACTAATACCAGACGGTAATAACGTCCCTCCAGCGCGTTCAGTTCGGCGTGGATGCGATGAGCCAGTGGGGAATTCATGCGCGATAGATGAATAAAAATCGAAAGGCGGCCTGGCGCATTGTGGGATTCCGTTATAGGTGGTCAGAAAGTCCAAACATAAGCATTTGCCGGGCCATGATTGCGCCAGATACGGAAGTGTTTAGTAATAAATGGCTTATCGTGGTCGCATATTATCGGCGGATGGCTTGCTCGTTTCATTTGAAACATGCCATGTTTCACGGTGTTTCAATCTGAAACCTACGCCCTTTGCCTCAAGACCCGTTGACGGTGCGTCTTGCTGCCGTTCTATACGGCAAACAGTGTAGCCCAAAACTTTCAACATTTTGGGCAACATTTCCACGTTCATCGCCATAACTACCACAAAAATCATCCTCCAAATGGATTGACACCCGCCTTGGCTTAGCTTTCCCCGCACTAACTAGCTTAAGCGACCATCGCCCGTTACAGCGGTGATTCTCGTTTGCATACCCAGATTATGGGAGTGCGAGCGTGGGTTGTGCTGTTGATCTCATTGGCGTGGTTGATAGGGGAAAATAAGGCACGGCAGGCTGTGCGCGAATAACTCCAACCGACTTTTGAGCGGTAGTTGAGACCACGCCGCCCTCAACCTGCGCGGCATTGTACGGAAACCGCCGCCATGTCCCAACTTCCCGCTGTTTGTGCCCCGCTACGCCTTACGTCTGCCACCACTGCTGAAAAGCGCGCCCGCGCCAAGTGCGACCGTGACGTGAAACTACATCTCCCCGAAGCTCTCTACGACGATTTAGCACAATTAGCCCGTGCAGATAGTCGGACCGTCGGTGAATATATGCGGATCGTCCTGGAACGCCATGCTTACGGAGCGCTGGGCGTATACCGTGGCTAAATGATTTTTCGGAGACTTGGCTGGATGAGGTTTTGGATGGGGTACTCTGTCGGTAGCGGTATTAGACTGTGCCGGATTTTGTGCGGAAGCCTGTTCCTGCGTAGGCTCATCCTGTCCTTTTCTGTCCCTTATGGCGCGACCGGACGCTGTAAGGTGTTGACGTTAAAGGGCAGGGTTGACCAGTATCGGATTTGTAATTAGCCGGTCGGGGGTTCGATTCCCTTCGCCAGCTCCAAAAATGATCAAGACCTTGGCGGTCCTGCCGCCGAGGCTTTTTTTATGCCCTGCGTAATTTCTAACCTGTTCCGAAAGCCGATCCGCCGCCGCGATATGCTCACCGGGATGCCGATGCCCGGACCTATTGCCAAGCCTGTGAGCGTAGCGATCCTGGACAATGCTACGCGATCCAGAGCGCTGACCAGCGCAGCGCCTGCCTGGCTGAATTTCGGCAAGATCGCTATCTGTGTACTGGAATCCAAGATTCGAACGAGCGTAAGCGCTGCAAAATGGGCGCACAATGGCCTGTCCGGTGATAAAAAAAGTCGGCTCTGGCGAAGGATAGGTTTGGGGTGCTTTCGGTTCGCATGATCTCAACATCAAATAGCCGTATCGAGTGATGGAAACAATTCTCTTTATCGGTGGGCAGATCGCTAGCAAATCAACGTCTTACCAGCAGCGTTTCCGCGATACTCATCTGCGGATCAATTGGGCTACTCAAATATCGTCAAATCTTGACGGCAGATAAAGGCTGGACTATACGATTCAAGGATGCACATCCTGGATCAGAGTGTGCGGCTCGGTGATTCAAAAACGGCCATAAGCTACGGTTGAAATAGATCACCACCCAAAAATAGCAAAAGCTCCATTCTGGAACAGCGCCTGTGTCTTCGATTCCACAACTACCGGTGGCCGGCTACCGCCTGACGTTTCGCGCCGTCGATGATCTGCGTCTGCCGGCTTACACGGGTTCCGCCTGGCGCGGCGCCCTGGGCCATGCTCTCAAACGTCTGGTCTGCGTCACCCGCGAGTCAGCCTGTCCCGACTGCCTGCTCTATCGCTCCTGTATCTATCCCTATATTTTTGAGACGCCCCCCGATCCCGGCGTTGGCAAACTGACCAAATACACTGCCGCGCCCCATCCCTACGTTCTTATTCCCGACCAGCAGGGCGGCGTAATTCCCGCCGGCGAAACCCTGGCGCTGACGGTCCATCTGTTCGGCCATGGTCAGCGTCATCTGCCCTATATCATCCATGCGCTGGATCAGGCCGGTCAGCGTGGCCTCGGTCAGGATCGCGGCGCTTTGGCGCTTCTGAGCGTCACGCAGGCGAATGGCATGGACTGGCCGACTATTTACACGCCGGGCGGCCGGTTATCGCCTCAACTGGCAACGCTCCCGGACCTCCCGCCTTGTCCTGCCCGGTTGACGTTGCGCCTGTTGACGCCACTCCGATTGACCAGCGAAGGGCGGTTGGTATCGCAGGATCGCTTTCGCTTTCATCACCTGTTTTCGAATCTGTTGCGGCGAATTTCCCTGCTGATGGCCTTTCACACCGATGCGCCGCTGGCGGCGGATTTCTCCGGCCTGACCCAGGCGGCTCGTGCCCTGGAATGCACGCAGACCCGTTTGCGCTGGCATGAGTGGACGCGGTTTTCTTCCCGGCAGGATACGCTGGTGCAAATGGGCGGTCTGGTCGGCGAGGTGGAACTGGCTGGCGCTGATCTGGAACTGTTCTGGCCGTATCTGTGGCTGGGTCAGTGGACTCATGCCGGCAAGGGCGCAGTGATGGGTCTGGGTCGGTATCAGCTTGTTGTGGTATGAGCAGGGAGACGGCGACAAGCTTGTCGGAACGGACCAGCGTCGGCGATCTGGCCATACTGCGGCCATCCCCCGCCATGGATTAAGGAGTCTGCGATGAATCCCGAATGCTATCCCCGCCGCCGCCTGCTCTGCGTCAGTGGCCTGTCACCACAGATTGTCACTGAAACCGTGTATGCGCTGGCCGTACTGAGCGAATCGCACTTTATCCCGACTGACATTCATTTGCTGACGACGGTGGAAGGCGCGGAGCGGGCGCGGCTGACCTTGCTGAGCGACGAACCCGGCTGGTTTCATCGGCTGCGTGCGGACTACGGTTTGCCGGACATGCACTTTCCGCTTGAGCAGATTCATATCTTGCGCGATGCCGAGGGGCGGTTGCTGCACGACATTCGCAGCGTCGAGGACAACGAGGCGATTGCTGACGCTATTACGGCTCTCGTGCGTGAATTGACCGCTGATCCCGACTGTGCGGTTCACGCCTCGATTGCCGGCGGGCGCAAGACCATGGGCTTTTATCTGGGCTATGCCCTGTCGCTGTTTGGCCGGTCCCAGGATCGGCTGTCGCATGTGCTGGTTTCCAGCCCGTTCGAGACCAATGCCAACTTTTTCTATCCCAGTCCCACGCCGAAAGTGATCTTTGCCAACCTGCCGGATCAGCGCCCGCTGGACGCCAGCGCCGCTGAGGTCACCTTGGCCCCGATTCCCTTTGTGCGCCTGCGCGATGGCCTGCAGGAACACTTGCTGGACCCGTGCGCCAGTTTCAGCGCGGTGGTTGCCCAGGCGCAGCGCAATCTGGCGGCACCGGTGCTGACACTCGATCCGCTGACCGGCCAGGTGCGTTGTGGCGAAACGCCGTTGACCCTGCCGCCGGTGGATTTTGCTTTTTATGCCTGGCTGGCCAAACGGGCGCTGGCGGGGCGCGCCGGGGTGTGCCGGAATCAGTTGACCCCTGCGGATACGGCGGAATTTCTGGCCGAATACACCGCGTTGCAGGGCGACATGGCTCAGGTTGTGGATCTGGTGACGGCAGCGCTGAAAGAGGGGATGGAACCGGCCTATTTTGATAACCGGCGCACCGGAGTTCATCGGCGACTGATCCGCGCCCTGGGTTCCACCGGTGCCCAGCCGTACCTGATCCACAGCGATAAACAACGCCCGCTGTCGCGCTACGCCCTGACGCTAAAACCGGCGCAAATCCGGTTTGGCCAGGCGGACCCGGCGAAGGACGACAAGCTTGTTGGACCGGATTTTCAGAATTTCGGGTGCTATAGCCACCCTTAAAGACTTTCAGCAACCATGGAGAGACATCCAATGATGGTCAAGAAAACTTATACCGTGCGCTTCACCACACCGGCTTTTCTCGGCGACGCCGAACAGAACGGCGCTTGGCGCACGCCGCCATTCAAGGCGTTGCTACGGCAATGGTGGCGGGTAGCGGCGGCTAAAAGTCACGGTTACGATTCTGCCAGGTTACGCGAGGCAGAAGGGCGATTATTTGGAAATGCATGGCTTGAAAATAACTTCAGTCAAAGTCAGGTCAGACTGCGATTAGATCGTTGGCAAGCTGGAACGTTGAATCAGTGGCCGATTCCCGATCCAACGGTCACTCACCCAAAGGTTACGAATCCCGCAGGAAACCCGCGACCGGTTGGGTCGCATTTATATCTCGGTTATGGCCCGCTTAATTTTGGACAGGGCAATACCCGATTGAAAGCTAATGCAGCGATTCAAGTGAATGAACATGCACAATTAACAACTATTTTCCCTGATTCGTTGGCGCTGATTGATATTTTTCAACTCATCCACTGGTTCGGCGCTTTAGGCGGAAGATCTCGTAATGGCTGGGGATCTTTTTTGTTGGAAAATTCATCAGAAACCGATGCCTTGCAGGGTCTTGACAAACTGAATCAGCACAATCCGATTTTGAAAGAAATCGCCCGTCCTTTGAGCGAATGTCTGCAAAAAGACTGGCCACATGCACTGGGTAAGAGTGAAAACGGGAAGTTACTGATTTGGAAAACCACAAACAGTTTTCCCAACTGGCGCGATGCGATGAAAGAATTGGCGCGGGTGAAAATCGCTTTTCGTACTGCATTGTGCTTCAGTCCTGATCGCAAAAATCGCGTTGATCAGCGTCATTTACTGGCTTATCCGGTGACCCACCATAATTTCAATCCATGGGGTACTAAATCCCGTATTGCTAATCAATTGCGTTTCAAGGTCATCATCGAGAATCAACAATGGGTCGGAATTGCTTATCACCTGCCCTGCGCAATCTCCGGAGAATTGCTGAATGCTCTCCTGCCTAATGATCGGAAATGGATCAATCAGCAGCAACTTTCCACTTGGCAAACCGTGCATCAGAAACTCGATGCCGAAATGCAACGCATCTAATGGAAGCCATCATCATGAATGATCATCTGCACTGGCAAGCCAAACTGGCCGCCTGGATTCACGACCCGGCAGAAAAGGCGCTGGTCCTGTTACGCGATCCCGCTGGCCATGAAGGCGGCACGGTACGCGCTCTGGAACAGGCGTTGTTTCCCACTGGCGTTCCCGCTGATCTGCAACAGTGGCGGCGACAGGCGGACCACTGGGCGTCTGCCGCTGACCGACCGCAATTTCCTCTCGACAAAAGCAGTGGCCGCTATCAGCGATGGGCGCAGGTGCGCTTTGACGAACGGCCCGTGCTGATTCATCCCCTGTCCGGGCAACAGTACGAACTGGGCAAACTCGGCGATATTCCGCTGGATGCGTTGAAACAGGCCAGCAGCGACCACTTCCGCCGACTCATTCAGCGCGATGGCTCCACCGTTGACTGGCGGAAAACCGCATTAGCCTTCTGGCGCTTCGGGCCGGAATTGGACCATGCGCAAATCGGCAAACTGTGGAGTCTGCTGCCCGCCGACACCCGCATTCCCGACCACACCATCTGGACTCATCTCGACCTCAGCGCCGCGTTCTGCACCGCCTTTGCCCTGGATGGCGACCGCCAACCGGCCTTGCTGGCCATGAGTTTCGGCCCGGTCCAGGACTTTATCGCCCAGGCCCGCTCCACCTCCGACTTATGGGCTGGTTCACACCTGTTGTCCCGCCTGGCCTGGGAAGGGTTGAAAGTGATCTGTGAACGAGTGGGGCCGGATGCGGTGATTTTCCCGCAACTACGCGGCGTTCCACTGGTGGATGTCTGGCTGCAACAGGACATGGCCTTGCCGCCGGCATGGTTCGCTGATCTGGAATGGCGCAAGGCGGGCGCCGACGCCAACCCGTTGTTCGCTGCGGCGCTGCCCAACCGCTTTGTCGCCATGGTTCCAGCGGATCAGACGCAAGCTATCGCTGAAGCGGTCACCGCCCAGGTGCGAACCTGGATTCAGCAAGAAGCCCGAACCATGCTGAAGGAATTACTCGACGCCGGTCATTTCAAAAGTGCGGATGAGTCCCTGTTCTGCTGGCAGCAACTAGCGCAACAACTGGACGGCTTCCCTGAAGTGCATTGGGCGGCGGTTCCGTGGTCACTGGTGGGGAAACAGGCGGATGGTCAGCCCGATACGCAGGAATTGGCTGAAGCGCAGACGCCGTTCTTCCCTGACGGCAAGGGTAGTTTTCTCACCAGCCCGACGTGGCGGGTTTTGCAACGCGACATCGAGATCGAAGGCGCGAAGTTCTATAAACCCAATCCCGGCGTGTTGTATCCAGCCATCTACGAACTGCTGGATCGACTGGCCTCTGCCGCCAAATCTCTGCGCCCTTTCGGTCAGCTTGAACAACAGGGCTACCGGGATTCCCTGAGCGGTGAAATGGAGTGGTTGACCACTGACCGCGAACAACTCCAGACGCCGCCCGGCAGCCGTCCAAACGACACACTCTGGAACCGCGTCGCCGGACGTTTCGGCATTCGTCCGGGTGAGCATCTCAGCGCCCTGGGCATGATCAAGCGGTTGTGGCCGAGACAGTTCGTCAAGGACATTGAATCGGTTCTCGATGATCGAATCGACCGCTATGTGGTGTCTACGCATACCATGGCGCTGGCGACCACCTTGGAGAATTGGTTAAAAAATCCAGATCGCAGACCGCTTCCCGACGGTTTAGGTAGTCAACTTGCCAGATTGCGCGATACAGCGGCATTACCTCGCAAATTGGCGAGGCAGCTACATCAACAGAGCGAAGCCGCTAACCTGCTGACCCGTAAGCTGCCGGTTTATCTGGATACGTTACATGACTCTCTTGATGATCCTGAGCCGCGCCGACGTGAGCAAGCGGAACGGGCGTTGAGCCAAGCGGAAGCTGATATTCAATCGTTATTTGGTGCCAAGCCGGAAGCCTATTACGCGCTGATTTTGCTGGACGGGGACAAAATGGGCGCGTGGCTGTCCGGCAGTGGCAAAGACGGTGAAAGTTACCGCCGGCCTTACCAGGATGCCTGGCATCCCGCCATCCGCACGGCCGTTCAGGGCAAGTTCAGCGGTTCCGGGCTGGACGCCTATCTCAAGGAACCCCGCGCCGTATCCCCCGCCCGGCATATCGCTATTTCCACGGCGCTCAACGCTTTTTCCCTGCACCTGGCCCGGCATGTTGTTGAAGATGTGTGCAAGGGCAAGTTGATCTATTCCGGCGGCGACGATGTCCTGGCGATGGTGTCAGTGGATGATTTGTTACCGGCGCTCTTGTTACTGCGGCTGGTTTACAGCGGATTGGCGACCGAGGGTTGGGAGCGGTTGGGATTGCCGAAACTCACGCTCCAGTCCGGCGGCGGTCATGTGCTGTATGGCAACCGGTTGCACCGGGTCATGGGCCATGCCGCGACCGCTTCCGCCGGGGCGGTCGTCGCTCATCACACCGCGCCGCTGGATAGTGTCCTGCGCCGATTGCGGCAGGCCGAGAAACGCGCCAAGCATCAAGGGGGACGCGATGCTTTCGCCATTACCTTGCTGAAACGGGCCGGGGGCGCGGTGGAATTGACTTGTCCATGGCGATTGACCGACAGCGCGGCGCATACGCTGGACCGGACTCCGGTCGGCGTGTTGCTGCGGCTGCGGGACGCCTTCGCCGGTTCGCTGTCACGGCGGGCGGCGTATCACATCCAAAGCTGGATCGAGCAGTTGCCGGGGCCGGAACAGTTCACTGAAGCTGCAACTTACCAGCAACTATTGATCGAGAATCTGCACTACCAATTTCACCGGCAGGGCGGCATTGGCGAGCGGGGAGAACAGACCGCGACGGTCGCCGAGGCGCTCGGCAAGCTTGCGGAAACGGTCAAGTCGGCAGAATCGGGGCAGAATCCGGGGGTAAACCGCCAAACCGCCTTCATTCGGGATTTTCTGGGGGTAGCGGAATTTCTGGCCCGCGAAGGCCGCACCGGCAACCAGGAGAGCCAATCATGACTGAATACCGCTTTATTGAACCGCTGGACGTGCTGTATCTGCGCGGCAACAAACTGTTTGGCGATGGCGGCGCTCATGGGGCCGCGTTGATGCCGCCGTGGCCCTCGCTGGCCGCCGGGGCGTTGCGTTCCCGACTGCTGACGGATCATGGCGTCGATCTGGCCGCGTTTGCTGCCGGAACCGCCGTTCTCGACCCGGCACTGGCGGCTTGTCTGGGTACGCCCAGCCACCCCGGCAGTTTCCGCATTACCGCGTTGACGCTGGCGCAGCGCAAGAACGATCAAATAGAACCCTGTTTTCCCTTGCCGGCTGATGTCGTCATTCAGGGCCAGGGCGAACAGCAACGTCGCCATTATCTGCACCCGCGTCAATTATCGGCGCGGCTGGCCGGGAGCTATCCCCTGCCGGAATGGCCGACGCTGACCACTGATCAACCCGCTAAACCGGAGAGCGGTTATTGGCTGAATCGTGCGGGACTGGCGGCTTATCTCGGTGGAGAACCGCTCCGCGCTGATCATCTGGTTAAGACTTCAGTTCTTTGGCAACTCGACCCGCGTTTAGGGATCGCGCTGGACAGTCATCGCCGCACCGCCGCCGACAGCCGGATTTACACGGCGGAAACCGTGGCGCTATGCCGAGATGTTGGCTTTTTGGCCGGGGTGCAAGGGGCCGATGGCTTGTTGCCCCAGGATGGATTATTGCGCCTGGGCGGCGATGGCCGGGCGGCGAGATTTGAAGTGGCCCGGGTGCCATGGCCGGAGCCTGATTGGCGGCGGATTGCACAGGAACGGCGTTTTCGGCTGATTCTGGCGACGCCGGGACTGTTTACCGGCGGCTGGCGGTTGCCGGGATTGAACGACAACCACGAGTGGTGCTGGGGCGGTGGAACGGCGCAACTGGTCAGCGCCTGCGTCAGCCGGGCCGAAGTGGTGAGTGGCTGGGATTTGGCGAACTGGCGTCCTAAGCCGGCGTTGCGCATCGCACCAGTCGGTTCCGTCTATGGATTCCGGGATTTTACCGGCGACCTGGCAGCGTTGCAGGAAGGATTATTGCCGGGTTTGATCGAAGACTTGGAACCGATGCGTCGCGCTGAAGGTTTCAACAATGTATTGATTGCGGCCTGGCCGCGCTAATCATTTTATCAGGAAAAAATCATGTTTGAGAAAAGCAAGGCTCTGTTCATCTACTGCGTCAGTCCGGTTCATGCCGGAGCCGGGACGGCACTGGGCGTCATTGACAATCCCATTCAGCGGGAGCGGCATACCGATTATCCAATGATCGCTAGTTCCGGTTTTAAGGGAGCGGTCCGACATCATTTCTGGAGTCAACTGGACGATGGGACGCGCAAGGATAAAGCGAATCTGCTCAATCGGCTGTTTGGGCCAGAAACGGATGCTTCGGATCACGCCGGGGCGATCAGTTTTGGCGATGCACAATTGGTGGCGTTTCCAGTGCGCTCGGTTAAACGGGCCTTTGTTTATGTCACGTCGCCAACCGCCTTGGCGCGCACCAAACGGTTGCTGCAAATGTTGGGCATCGTCTGCAACTGGCTTATTCCAGAAGTAAAGGCCGGTTTTTGCCGTGTCGTCGAGAATAAAGGTCCGGCTGGCAATAATGAAACGCTCCATCTGGAAGCGTTCGAATCAATCGCTATTGATTCCAATGAACTCACAGAAATTGCCCAATTTCTTGCTGAAATCGCCTTACCAGGCACCGCCGCTTACACCTTCTTCCGCGACAAATTAGCTACGGATCTTGTACTGCTGCCGGATGAGGAATTTGGCTATTTTGTCCGCAATGCCACAGTGGTTGAACCACACGTTAGGATCAATAACAAAAGCGGCACAGCGGATGATGGCGGACTGTTTTACACCGAGAATCTACCGCCGGAAAGCCTGCTGATTGCTCCAGTGATGGCTTCGGTAGAGCGCTATCACCGTGAGCGTAAACCCGCCTCGCTGAAAACCGCTGAAGAAGTATTGCAGATTGTGCTGCATGGCGATGGTAACGGATTTGGCGGCCTCGATGAGCGGCTGTTGCAAATCGGCGGCGATGCTACCACCGGACGCGGACAGGTCATTCTTAAAGTGGCAGGAGGCGTGTGATGGCATCTCCTACTCCCTTTAAATCGACGGTTGCTAAAAAGTCTGACAACGCATCTAAAACCGAAGAGCGCGTCATGCCCGCAACCCTGGATCAACGTCGAGCAGCTTATGCTTGGGAAAAAGTCCAGGGCTGCAATAGCGATTACTGCAATCTGGCCAAGGCGGCGCCGGCGCTGATTATGAGTAATGGGCTGATGCAAACCCTAGCTTATTACCAGGATAAAGGCAAAGACCATCACAACGCTTTAAGTCGGCATTTGCGCGAGTGGCTCAAACGCCGGTTTCCCAAGGGATTTGAAAGTGATGATTATTCGAGCGTCATGCAGGCTTTGTTCAATACTGCCGACGCCCAGTTTTACCGGCAGGCAACCGAAGAAACCCTCGCCCTGTTGCGCTGGATTCGGCAATTTGCGGCGGCGAAGGTGGGAGGGTAAGCCCATGCAGTGGCAGGAAGTTTGTGATAACCCACTGTTTAATAATCTGCCATTCCGGTTTGAAACTGACCGTTGGGGAAAAGTGATTATGAGCCCGGCGACCAATCGACACTCACGCTATCAAGGTTTGATCAATCGCTGGCTTGATCGCCTGCTTGCCCGTGGCGAGGCCATTCCCGAATGCAGTATCCAGACAACTGACGGAGTGAAAGTCGCCGACGTGGTTTGGGCCAGTGCCGATTTTTTGCATCGCTACGGTCTGGATAATCCGTTCCCGGCAGCGCCGGAAATCGTCGTTGAAATTCTTTCGCCATCGAATACGCTGGCGGAAATGGAGCAGAAAAAAGACCTGTATTTTATGCAGGGCGCTCAGGAATTCTGGATTTGTCAGGAAGATGGCGTGATGCGGTTTTATAACCGTTTTGCGCAGCTTGAATCCAGTGCGCTTGCTCCAAAATTTCCGGCGCAACTAAAATTGGCTTTTACCTGATTCGGGGAGACTGATTATGCCATTAGCCGCAGTGCCAAGTTACCTTGGACAGAATTTTCAAGATGCGCCGCCGGGGCATCGCTTTGGTTTGTATTTCAAGGTCTGGGAAGACAACTGGGACAGAGTGAGAAATATCAGCCCGGCCTTATTGAAGGAAGTAGCCGCGCTGCCGCCGTATGCAGTCGAGATGGCGACGCAGTTGCGTCAACGCCAGTGGATGATCGCGACAGTTCTTGACGAAGTGATTTTCTCCTTGCCGGCAACTTCTATCTCGCCGTTTATGACCGGGACGGGTATGGAGCATCCACTGGAAAACGGGTTTGCTTTTCTGAGTCCTTATGGCTTGCCTTATCTGCCCGGTTCGGGCGTAAAGGGTGTATTGCGCCGGGCGGCTGAGGAATTAGCGGGGGGTATTTGTGAGGATGATGCGGGCGAATGGAACCTGGAGGCGATTGATCATTTTTTTGGCCGGGAACCGCTTGCTGGAGATGCCGATGCTTTGCGAAATCGCGGTGCTTTACGGTTCTGGGATGTGTTCCCGGAGCCGGCCGGAAATCGTTTATGTATAGAGATTATGACGCCACATTATGGCGATTATTACCAGGGCAAGACTACGCCGCATGACAGCGGTATGCCTAATCCGATCCTGTTCCTGGCCGTGCCGCCGGGTAGTCGTTTTAAATTTTTCGTGCAATGCGAAACGGCGCTGTTGCCGGGGCCGTTACAGAAAACCTGGAAAACGTTGCTGGAGACGGCCTTTCGCCATGCCTTCGACTGGTTGGGATTCGGGGCGAAAACGGCGGTGGGCTATGGACAATTTCCGATCACGGCGATTGAGGAAGCCCGGGTGGAACGGCAGGAAGAAGCAAAACGGCGCTTGGCGGCGGTAGCAGCAGCACAAGCTGAAGCTGAACTCCAGAAACAACGGGAGGCCATGTCGCCGCTGGACCGTGCGATTGAGGATGTTTTGACGACTGCCCCGCAAGACCAACCCCGCCATAAGGCGCTTTTGAATGCTTTAAAACAGGGCCGCTGGGCAGGCGATGAAGCACGACAAGTCGCTGAATGCATCCGCGCCTGGATGAATGAGGCCGGTGCCTGGCGCACTCAGAGCGCCAAGAAAAAGCCGGAAAAAGATGAACCCTATCAGACCACGCTTACCGTGTTGGCCTATTTGGAAGGTAAAAAATCATGACCCACACTTTAATCTCTTTTCTGGGCCGTGTTCCCAAGGGCGAAAACGGCTATCGAACCACTCGCTATCAGTTCGATGATGTACTGGATGAGCCGACTGCTTTTATTGGCTGGAGTTTGCGCCGCCATCTCAATCCGGATCGGATGGTGATTCTTGGCACTGCCGGTAGTATGTGGGATCACTTGTTTGAAAAGGATTTCGTATTAGGGTCGGTGGCGGAGGACGAGCGCTTGGCGTTGCAAGTCGCTACTGAAACCAAGACGGTGACTGAGGAATTGCTGGAGCCTTTGATGCCCATCCTGACCCAACGCCTGGGTTGTGAAGTCCGGTTGGTTCTTATTCCTTATTGCCAGAATGAGTTAGAGCAACTGGAGTTGTTACGCCTCATGGCGGCGGAAGTGAATCCGGGCGATCAGGTGAATCTCGATGTCACGCATGGTTTTCGGCATTTGCCGATGTTGGCGATGCTCAGCGCTTTACATCTCAAAGAGGTTAAAAAGGCGGAAATTGCTGGTGTTTGGTATGGCTTATATGATCACGATACCAAAGAAGCGCCGGTTTATAATCTGGGCGGTTTGCTGCGGATTGCCGACTGGCTGGGCGCTTTGCATACTTTTGATAAAGACGGCGATTATGGGGTATTCGCTGATTTAATGGAGAAGGATGGAGCGCCGACTTATCAGGCTAATTATTTGCGTCGGGCCGCGTTTCGAGAGCGGACATCCAATGCCTATGAAGCCTGCACAGATTTAAAAAATCTTGATACCGTATTAAAGTCTGGATTGCCTGGGGTTTCGGCTCTGTTTAATGATCAACTTCGGGAGAGGATTCGCTGGCACCGAGGCCAGAATTTACGGGCTTGGCAACGAGAGTTGGCGATAGAGTATCTTGAGCGTGGCGATTATGTTCGGTCGGTTATTTTTGCCTTGGAAGGTTTTGAAACAAGCTTGGTTGATCGAGAAAATAACGAGGAGGAGTGGAATTTTTCTCATCGTGAGAAAGCAGTCGAGGAGTATTGGGATGGGTTGCGTGGTCCGCAGGCGCTTAGAGAAAATTATGCATTTTTGAATGGATTACGGAATGCGTTAGCGCACGGGACACGCCCAAAAGATAGCAAGTTGGGTAGAAAAATCGAGCGTACTTTAAGCGATCCCAAGCTATTGCAAGAGGAATTAAGACGCTTGATCAAGAAGTTGTTGCCTCGTTAAGGTAGGTTGCGCCCATGACCATTTGGTTTGTCTCCCGCCATCCTGGCGCACAGGCCTGGGCCGCTGAGGAAGGGATTATTGTCGATGTGGTAATTCCGCACCTCGACCCATCGACAATTCAGCCCGGCGATACGGTGATCGGCACCTTGCCGATTCATTTGGCGGCGCAGGTCTGCGCACGCGGCGGGCGGTTTTTGCATTTGAGTCTGGAAGTTCCGCCAGACTGGCGTGGTCAGGAACTGACCGCTGCTGATTTGCGCCGGTTCGGGGCGCGGCTGGAAGCCTATCGGGTGATGGCTGCGGCTGGCGATTAAGAGACGGTTTAACAACTTCCCCGCAGTGACCGACAAGCTTGTCGCTCCAGTTTTTATTCTGACCCCCGCGTATAACGTCGCCATCATCCTTGTTCCGGGAGAACACTGATGGCTGATCGCACTTTGTATTTGGCCGCTTATGACGTGGCCGATCCCAACCGGTTACAGGCCGCCTTGCAGGTGTTGAAGGGTTATGCCTGCGGTGGCCAGAAGTCGGTGTTCGAGTGCTTTCTGACCGGACGCGAACAGCGGGCGCTGGTGTGGGAAGTGCGGCAGGTGCTGGATCTGGCTTGTGACCGTTTCCTGTTGTTGCCGCTGGGCGAGGTGACGGTGCGGGCGCTAGGTATTGCGCTGGCACCAGCGGACCCCGATTTTTACTATGTGGGTTAGCCGTTCCTGCCAGTCCGAACCACCCCGGCGCTTGCGCGCCACCCCTCCTTTGCCAAGGAGGGGAATAAAGATGTCCGGTGATCATCGGGAAAAGCCTTAGGAGAGTGACGATGGGTACCTTGTATTTGGATCGGCGCAATCTGAGCCTGCGGCTGGATGGCAAGCGCCTGGTGATTGATGAGTCCGGCGCTCGGCCGCGTGGCGTGCCATTGGCGCTGCTGGAGCGGGTGGTGATGCAGGGTTGGGTGCAATTCGATAGCGGGGTGCTGGCGGCGCTGGCGGAACAGGGCACTTCGGTCATTTGTTTGAGCGCCCGCCACAGTCGGCGCACGGCGCTGGTGCTCGGTCCCGGCCATGGCGATGCTCGCCGCCGTCTGGCGCAATATCAGTTGACCTTTGATGCTGAGGCGCGGTTGCTGCTGGCGCGGCAGTTAATTGCCGGTAAGTTGCGGGCGCAAATCGGTTTGCTGGAGGCGGCCCAGGAACAGCGCCCGGATGTGCGCAAGCCGCTGCATGATGGCTTGGGGACGTTGCGCCGGTTGTTGCCGATGCTGGCCGAGGCGGCTGATCGGGATACGGTATTGGGTTTGGAGGGTGCGGGCGCGGCAGCGCATTACACGGCGCTGACGGCGTTGTTTCCACCGTCGCTGCATTTCACCGGACGTAATCGCCGGCCGCCGCGTGATCCGGTGAACGCTTGTTTGTCGCTGGGTTATACCCTGCTGCATTTTGAGGCGGTGCGGGCGGCGCATGGGGCGGGATTGGACCCGTTGCTGGGCTTTTTCCATGAACCGGCTTATGGGCGGGAATCGCTGGCCTGCGATTTGATCGAGCCGTTGCGGCCCCGTTTGGATGGTTGGGTGTGGGCGCTGTGTCGGGAGCGGCGGTTGACCGATGCGGATTTCGTGCTGGATAAGGGCGCGTGTTTGCTGGCCAAGGCGGGGCGGCAGACGTTTTATGGGAGTTATGAGGCGTGGGTTCCCCCGTTGCGGCGGTATTTGCGGCGGGAGTGTTATCGGTTGGCGAAGTGGTTGAACGGGCGGGCACCGGACTGGGCGGGAGGGGAAGCTGATGAAGAATTGGCGTGATCCAAGCTGGATTCTGGACGATGACGAGCGGGTGGAGGTTCGCAAGGCGCTGCACTTGAAAGGGAAGGTTGGGACGCGGGTGGAGCTGGATGGTCCGGCGTTGCGGGTGCGGCAACCGGAGCGGGCGGTGCAACTGTTCCCGGTGGCGCGGGTGGCGCGAGTGGTGAGCAGTGGCGCGGTGGTCTGGGATCATCAGGCGCTGTTGGCGTGTGCGGCAGCCGGTGCGCCGGTGGTGTTTTTGAACCGGGATGGCTCGGTGCGCGGTTATTTTTTTGGGAGTCGGCGGCGGTCGCGGGATCGGCATGATTTGTTGTATACGCGGTTGCGGGCGCGGTTGACGCGGCGCGGCGGCAAGGCGCGGTATGCGGCCTGGCGGGAGCGGGCGATGCAGGCGGCGCTGGAGAGTATGCGGCCACAGTTGCCCAAGGCGTTGCAACGGGCGGTGACGGCAGATTTGCCGGAGGCGCTGGCGCTGGCGCGGCAGCGTTATTTGGGTAGTGCGGCGGCGGAGTTGCTGGAGGAGCGGTTGCAGGGGCTGTTGTGTACGTTGAGTGCGGAGGTGTTCGGGGAGGTGGGTCTGGATGCGCGGCGCTGGAGCAATCTGGAGTTTGGTTTGGATTTGGTGGGGGATTTGGCGGAGTTGTTGGGTTGGACGCTGGCGGCGCCGGTGTTGATGGCGCTGGAGGCGAAGTTTGTCGGGCAACGCGGTGCGCGGGATTTGACGCAGGAGGCGGCGGTGATCGGGTTGTTTGAGCAGCAGGCCGAGGCGCTACGACGGGTGGGGCTGGATCGCCTGCATGAGTTGCGGCAATGGCTGGAGGGGTGAGTAATGGCGAAGAAACAGCGACTTTATTTGATTTGCTACGATATTTCCGAAGACCCGAAGCGGTTGACGCGGGTGGCCCGGTATTTGAGTAAACATGCGTTCCGGGTGCAGTATTCGGTGTTTATTGGATCGTTCTTTGAGGCGGAACTGGAGAAAGTGCTGGATGGCCTGGAGGGCATCATTGATCCACGCAAGGATGATGTGCGGTGTTATCCGTTGCCGGAGCAGGTTGATGGGGTGGTGTTGTTGGGTCGGCAGATTTTCCCCGAAGACATCCTGCTGATGCAGAATGGCCATAACATCCTGCGGCTGGGCGAGCGGGCGGCGTCGGTGGTTCCCACGGAGGATTTGTCGTCTCAGGAGAGTTTATTTTTTACTTGAATGTCAGCCATGGGTGGGCAATTCCTAAAAGCTTTGCTACGCTTACTTCAGTCATCGACTCTGGTGTCTTTGGCTGAAAGACAACTTTGTTGCGATATGGCAAAAAAGATAACTTTTCAAACAACAGATTTTTCCGCAACCCCCTTTGTAGGTGGTTGTTTTCAAAGGTTTTCCAGCGCCGATGGCTTTCAAAACTTGCCCTGATTAAGAAGGGATTAAGACACTGCCAATAAGTGAAGGCGCATTCTTCGTACTTTCAAAACTTGCCCTGATTAAGAAGGGATTAAGACGTACTGCTTGCGGATAGCTGTCATGGCAGTCTCCTTTCAAAACTTGCCCTGATTAAGAAGGGATTAAGACAATGTCCCATCCCGCATGTAACAAGGTCAAGTCTTTCAAAACTTGCCCTGATTAAGAAGGGATTAAGACACCAGTTTCTCAATGGACATAACGCCTCCTACAGTCTTTCAAAACTTGCCCTGATTAAGAAGGGATTAAGACGCCACCCCCCCCCTGGGGTGTCTAGCTGTCTCTTTCAAAACTTGCCCTGATTAAGAAGGGATTAAGACTCATCTCGGCAACAAAGGTGCGACCCGATTCCAGCTTTCAAAACTTGCCCTGATTAAGAAGGGATTAAGACCTCTAATCCGGCCTTCATCCAAGCGTTCATCGCCTCTTTCAAAACTTGCCCTGATTAAGAAGGGATTAAGACCTGGTCGCCTTGGAATCGGGTGGTGTCTCCTTTCAAAACTTGCCCTGATTAAGAAGGGATTAAGACCATGACGCTATCGGCTATCTCCCGACCCGTCAAACCTTTCAAAACTTGCCCTGATTAAGAAGGGATTAAGACCTGCTATCCGCTTATCCCTAGCAGGGATAATGCTTTCAAAACTTGCCCTGATTAAGAAGGGATTAAGACTCACTTCTTCAGCTAGGCTTACTACACAACAACCTTTCAAAACTTGCCCTGATTAAGAAGGGATTAAGACAGTCTCCAACATTGGATTAGAAAAGAGAATGGTCTTTCAAAACTTGCCCTGATTAAGAAGGGATTAAGACTGGAAAGCCGCGAACCCTTCTTTGCCAGCCTTGGTCTTTCAAAACTTGCCCTGATTAAGAAGGGATTAAGACCTGGATCATCTTGGCAAGGTACACGACCTTTTGAGTCGCCTTTCAAAACTTGCCCTGATTAAGAAGGGATTAAGACGCTTACTACACAACAACTGTAGCTCACGTTGCATAGCTTTCAAAACTTGCCCTGATTAAGAAGGGATTAAGACTTTCGTGAAACCCGATATGTAGGTATTAGCTACACTTTCAAAACTTGCCCTGATTAAGAAGGGATTAAGACAGTTGCGAATCCTAATCATGCGGCCACCTCTTCACTTTCAAAACTTGCCCTGATTAAGAAGGGATTAAGACAGAAGGGCGATATTAACTT
>JAUPTV010000254.1 GCA_030917925.1 Pseudomonadota bacterium | reverse complement strand
TGTGAGACCTGGGGGAGTTGCCGGCTGCGGTTCAAACCGCGTAAGACTCCCCACTCTGGGGAATCGAATCGGCGAAAACCAAGCCTTAACTCCTCTGGGCAATCCTCGATGAAACAGAAAATCCTGATTGTGAGGTCAGGAATCCCCGGTCTGAAGGCCGGGGAGGATGTCAATAAGGCGTCTGACTCTGCCGGCCAACATCAGCGAATTTTTTTGTTACAACGAAGCTGCCTGGCATGGTGAAGGCTTGGTCCTGGCCAAACCCGCGACATTGGAAGACGCATGGCAAGCTGGCGCATTGAACTGGCGATTAGTCCTGCCGCAATCGCCAGAGCGGCCGCTCATTCTCATCAATCAGCCCGTACTGAATCAGCCAATGCCGGGCATCGTCAGCATCCTGCTCGAACCAGGCGCGGGTTGAACCCAGCCGAAAACTATAACCCCAGGCATCCATATCGGCCCACATCCGCTCCCGCCCAACGCCCGGCAACGCATCAGCCAGCAGGATTTGCAGATAGCAGACGCCATTTTCCTCGAGATAGGAACCGCCGGCGTTGGTATGCAACCGGGCGCGACGCGCACTGTCCATGCAAATCGTATGGCAAGCCTCATGCAACGCCGAATGCGCCGGCGTATCATCTCTGACAAACAGGCTATCGCCGATGAGTCCCGCTTCGCACTCGCCCCAATAACTGCCGGGAATCTCATGACCTGCTGCCACCCACTCCACGCGCAACCCATAGCGCGCCAGTAGCGCAATCAGCGGTTCACGGCCCAGGTCAGCGCAGGTTAAAACAGGGAAGTTCGAAGACATGTTGATCATTGACTTTATCGACTTTATCCAGTTTACCAAAATTTAAATAACCAAATAGAATAAAAAATACGGATGCAAATTCAGGATGTTCCGGTTAAACTGGCGATCTTTCCATGATCGCCGCCGTTCCGGCGCACCATCCCTCGCTGCAACCGTCGTCCAAGGATACGCCACCTTATGAGCCGCACCTATCTGTTCACTTCCGAATCTGTTTCCGAAGGGCATCCGGATAAAATCGCTGATCAGATTTCCGACGCTGTGCTGGACGCCATTATCGCCGAAGATCCCAAGGCCCGGGTCGCCTGCGAAACACTGATTAAAACCGGCGTCGTCGTTCTGGCCGGCGAAATTACCACGACAGCCTGGGTAGACTTTGACCAGATCGTGCGTAACACCGTAGTTGGTATCGGCTACGACAACTCCCATGTCGGTTTCGACGGCGCGACCTGCGCGGTGCTGTCCTGCATCGGCAAACAGTCGCCGAATATCGCCCAGGGCGTGAACCGCGACAAACCCGAAGAACAGGGCGCTGGCGACCAGGGCCTGATGTTCGGCTACGCGACTAACGAAACCGATGTGCTGATGCCTGCGCCGATCACCTACGCCCATCGGTTGGTGCAGCGGCAGGCGGAAATGCGCAAGAGCGGCGTCCTGCCCTGGTTGCGGCCCGACGCCAAGAGCCAGGTCACGTTCCGTTATGAAGATAATCAAGTAGTCGGCATTGAAGCCGTGGTGCTGTCCACCCAGCACGATGCGGACATTAGCTACAAGCTGCTCTGCGAAGCGGTGATGGAAAACATCATCCTGCCCGTGCTGCCTGCTGAATGGCTGGACAAGCACACGCAGTATCATATCAACCCGACCGGCAGCTTCGTGATTGGCGGACCGGTGGGCGACTGTGGCCTGACTGGGCGCAAGATCATCGTCGATACTTATGGCGGCTCCGCCCATCACGGCGGCGGCGCTTTCTCCGGCAAGGACCCTTCCAAAGTGGATCGTTCCGCTGCTTATGCCTGCCGCTACGTCGCCAAGAACATCGTGGCCGCCGGGCTGGCGGACAAATGCGAAATTCAGGTGTCCTATGCCATCGGCGTCGCCGAGCCAACCTCAATCAGCATCAACACCTTCGGCACCGGCAAAATTGACGAAGATCGACTGGTGGAAATCGTGCGTGGCCATTTCGATCTGCGCCCCTACGGGCTGGTGAAAATGCTGGATCTGATTCGCCCGATTTACTGCAAGACCGCTGCCTACGGGCACTTTGGCCGCGAAGAACCGGAATTCACCTGGGAGCGCACCGACAAGGCTGACGCCCTGCGCGACGCCGCCGGACTCTAAATCAGGGAGGTAGCGAGATAGGGAGGTAGCGATTTTTACTACTCGCTACTCGCTATTTGCTACTCGCTCATCACTTGATTGCCCCCATGCCGAGGGGCGCTGCAACGGTATCCCCGTCAGGCTCGGCATGGCACGGCTTAACCGCCAACGGCGCCCGTTCATTTTCTGATTGGAGAATGTTATGAACGCCGTAGTACGCGAAAAGCCGTTTACTGATTTTCATGTGGCTGACCTGAAGCTGGCCGACTGGGGCCGCAAGGAAATCGCCATTGCCGAAACCGAAATGCCGGGGCTGATGGCCATCCGCGACGAATACCGGGCGCAGCAACCGCTCAAGGGTGCCTGCATCGCCGGTTCCCTGCACATGACCATCCAGACGGCGGTGCTGATTGAGACGCTCGCCGATCTGGGCGCAGATATTCGCTGGGCCTCCTGCAACATCTTTTCCACCCAGGATCACGCCGCCGCCGCGATTGCCGCCAAGGGTATCCCGGTGTTCGCCTACAAGGGCGAATCGCTGGAAGAGTACTGGGATTTCACCCACCGCATTCTGGAATGGCCGTTTGGCGGCGCACCCAACATGATCCTCGACGATGGCGGTGACGCCACCTTGCTGGTCACGCTGGGCAGTCGCGCTGAACAGGATCGTTCGCTGATCGCCAAGCCGACCTGTGAAGAAGAACAAGTGCTGTTCGCCGCCATTCAGCGCCGATTGGAGCGCCAACCGGGCTGGTATTCCCAAATCCTGGAGAACATCAAGGGCGTAACGGAAGAAACCACTACCGGCGTTCATCGGCTCTATCAGATGGAGAAGGACGGCCGACTGCCCTTCCCGGCGTTCAACGTCAACGATTCTGTCACCAAATCCAAGTTTGACAACCTGTACGGCTGCCGCGAGTCACTGGTCGACGGCATCAAGCGGGCGACTGATGTGATGATCGCCGGCAAGATCGCCGTGGTATTGGGCTACGGCGATGTCGGCAAGGGTTGTGCGCAATCCCTGCGGGGACTCGGCGCAACGGTGTGGGTCACGGAAATCGACCCGATTTGTGCCTTGCAAGCGGCGATGGAAGGCTACCGGGTGGTGCGCATGGAGGAAATCGCAGATCAGGCGGATATTTTCGTGACCGCCACCGGCAACGTGAATGTGATTGCCCATGACCACCTGGTGCGGATGAAAAATCAGGCCATTGTCTGCAATATTGGCCATTTTGATTCGGAAATTGAAGTCGCCAGTTTGAAGCAATACCGGTGGGAAAATATCAAGCCGCAGGTCGATCACATCATTTTCCCGGACGGCAAGCGGATCATCCTGCTGGCCGAAGGGCGATTGGTTAATCTGGGCTGTGCGACCGGGCATCCTTCCTTCGTGATGAGCAACAGTTTCAGCAACCAAACGCTGGCGCAGATCGAGTTGTTCAATCATCGCGACCGTTATGAAAACAAGGTGTATGTGTTGCCGAAACATCTTGATGAGAAGGTAGCGCGATTGCACTTGAACCGGATCGGCGCGAAATTGACGATGCTGACCCCGGATCAGGCGGCTTATATTGGCGTAGCCGCAGATGGGCCGTATAAAGCCGAGAATTACCGGTATTGAGCTATAACCTGTGGGTCGGGTTTTAGTTCAGGTTCTTCAACTAAAATAGAGTTGAACTGAAGCCCAACCCACAACTATTTGGCAAATGCTTTTCTGGAAATCATCTGAAAATGCGGATACTCCCGGAAACAGATCGCCAGGATCAACCATCGCTCTTTTCACAAGATATATTGCTGTCTGAAAAACCAATATATGTAAGCGATCTAAAACCCTCTTATAATTTATCGGCAATTTTCGAGGAATGCCATAATTACATTTATGCCAATGAAGGAATGTTAAAAGATAAGATATTTCGCGAGATGGTAAAACTACTCATTGCAAAACTCCATGATGAAAGAAAATCACCTGATGAATCATTGCATTTTAGTATTACTTCGCAGGAGTATCAGAAAATACTTGCTGGACATTCAA
>JAUPTV010000033.1 GCA_030917925.1 Pseudomonadota bacterium | reverse complement strand
GGTGAGGGGATTGATGTGGATCAGGCCAAACCCGCAGAAGTCATGCTCAGGGCGGCTTTTTCCAGGATCGCTCGTTCCGGGGCAAAGTGACGGGCGATCTCCGGCTCGGTAAACAACGGTTGCAACGCCAGCGCTTCCTGGGCGGCCTGCGTGGCGAACCCGGCCAGGGTTTCTGGTGCCAGCAACGTCAGGATATGGTCGCCGCGCATCCGTCCCGCCATTTCCTCGACCGGAACCACCCAGTATTGCAGCCAAACTGATAGCAAGCGGTGGTCATCGCGCAAGCGCTGAAGAAACGCTTCCAGTCCTTCCAGAATCGGGCCAAAGCGGGTTTGCCATTCCTCAAATTCCTGCAAGCCGTTCATCCGGCACAACGCGGCCAGTAGATCGTACTCATCGGAATCTATGCCTTCCGGGCGCGAGGTGAGCGGCGTTTCCAGGCTGGAAGGCCGCTGCGACAACTCCCAGAACATGTCCATGACTTCATCACCACTCAACTGACCAAACAGACCCGATGGAATGTGGGCGGGAGGCTTGCGGCGCTGGGAGTCGAGGACGGTTTCCAGCACCTCCTGCAAATGCGCTTGGGTGCGGGATTCCTGCAGAAAGGCCACGAAGGCTTGGCGGTCTTCGGGTGACCAGGTTTGAGCTTCGTCATCGAGGGTGGCCAGGGTGAAGCCGCTTAAATACGGCTCTTTGCGGGCCAGTTCTTCGAGATGTTGGCAACCTTCATGGTAGGTATTAGCGCCTGGTTGATAGTCAGGATCCGTTCTGAAAAACAGGACATCCACCAGTGGCCACAGATCGGCCACGGTTTTCACCCGATGGATGGGGTAGCGCTGGACGTTTTGAGCATTGAGTTCCGCCATTTTCAGGATATTTTGGCAAAGAATGGCGACCTGTCGGCCACTGGGTAATTGGGGCATGGCTGAATTCCTCCGATGATGATCGTGACGGTCGGAGAATAGGTCTGGTCGCGGTGGTGTGGTGAAAATTACCCTACTTTTTCGGCGCGGGTTAGCCGACAAGGGGGGTGAACCGTCAATACCGGTGTGCTTCCTCGTCAAGCCGCTTCTGGCGGGTCAGGAAACAGGGACCCGGGCGGTCGCGGCGCACGATGACGTAGCCGGTGCGCCATTCGGCGGTCCCTATCCAGGATTTCCAGTAGGCAGAAAAGGTCCAGAGCGTGTCATGACGCCGCAAGCGGCGACGGAATTGCCGCCAGGCCACCGATTCGAGCGTGCTGGGCGATTCGCGTTGCTCAAGGTCCGCCAGAGCAATCGGTTCCAGCAGATCGGTCGCCTGTACGGCAAATTCCTCAGAGGCCCGCTGATTCTGCTCCGGCGGCATCCACCATCGCCACACTTTGAAACCGATCCAGAACGGCCAGAACAGCAGCATCAACAAGAGAATCAGGCCAATTCCAGCCAGGCGCGCCCGCCAAGTGGGGGCCGGCGGCACTTTGGGGTCAGGCTGTGCATTAAACACGGGGGGTGTTTTCGAGGTGAAGGGCGCATCGACCATGAACAGTACACCGGTGAGGAGTAGGCCAATTGTTAGATAACTGTACATAAAGTTCATGCGGCGTCTTCTGCTTCCGGGAGGTCGTCAAAGCGCCAACGGACTTCGCCTTGGTGGTGGTGAGCGTATTCATCCGCGCTGACTTCGCGCCAGGGGATGTCCTGATCCAGGCACCAAGCCTCGGCGGCGGGTGTCGGGTCCACGCGGGTCAGGACAGGACGGGACGGCAACATGCCATGCCCCAGCAGGCGGGAAATGACGATCTCTCGGGCAAACTGGGAGAGGGGGATTTCCGCATGATCGGCCAAGAGTTGCAGGTCGGCTTTCATGCGAGCGGGAATCCATACCTTGACCGGGGCAATGTTCTTGCCCAGTTCCGGAACCCAGTAGGTAGCGACACGCTTTTTGCCGGGCGGATCTTGGGGCGAGGCGCGGGAATACAGGAGACCGCGTCCTTCCCGGAAGAATCCCGGACACCGTTCATTGAGGACGGTGAGCGCGAGCAGTCCGTAAGCGTAGACGACCAGGAATTGCCGCAGCCATTCACTCAGGGATTGATTGGCCATGGTGCAGAATTCCGTCAGGGCCTGATCCGCCGGTTCTGGCAACCAGAATTTCAGGGCGGCGTCGTGTTTTTCAAAGGCTGTTAGGTCATAAAAGCCGCGGCTGATCTGCTCAAAGGCGACCGGACGCGGGCGGGTTGGGGGAGTGAGAATCGGCGTGGGCGTTTGGGCAGTCGCTTGTTGCTGGCGTTCGCGCCAGCGGCGAAAGAAGAACCACATGGGGGTATTCCTGAGGGGTGGTCAAGGTATGCAGGATCATCAGCCCCTCATCGGTGTCCGCCTCCAAACCGGGCGCGGGCGGCTGGAGCTGTTCCCGAGGTGGCGATGGCCATAGTCGGAGAGCATCAGGCTCATCAGGTGCAGTATAAACGCTCCGGTCAGCGGGGAGCGGTTTGCCGTGGAGGAATGGCGGTCCCCCCCGACCGTCTGAACCAGATCGCTCGGATGCAGGATCATCAGCCTTGGATACGCCACGGGTCGGGGGAGCTTAGCCGGTTATTGAAATTCTTTGCTCCGGGAACGACTGACAATCAGCGGGGGGCATGAGTAAGCGCTTGGCACCCCGATCCAACAGCGCTTTCATCACGTCGGTATGGCATTGCTGAGCAGCGCCCCACAGCGGGGTTTCGCCAGCATGATTTCGGGCTTCGATGTTCGCGCCTCGGTCCAATAAGAGCTGGACCGTTTCGGTATGGCCGGCTACCGCTGCAAAATGTAAAGGCGTATTACCCGATCGATCCTGAATATTGATATCGATGCCCTGATCCAGTAGTAATTTTACAAAATCTACCAATCCATCCATCGAGGCCGTATGCAAGACGCTCCAATAATCTATATCTTTGGCATGAATATTCGCGCCCCGGCTCAACAGAATATGGACTAAAGTTAGCGGATTTTCACAGAAAATGACATGCAGGGCCGTTTGGTCAAAATCGTTTTTCTCGTTAACCTGTGCGCCGTGCTCAAGCAGCAACTGAACGATTTCCGTTTGGCATCGATAGGTTGCAACATGCAATGCGGTAAAGCCTTTTTTATCTTTGGCATTGGCATCGACCCCTTTTCTTAATAAGGCTTGTACGGTTGCGATGTCACCCCTGGCTGAAGCTCTCAGCAGTTTCACAATATTTTTATCAAGTTTTTTGCTGGTGATTGAAGAACTGTCCGGGTTGGTGAGCGCTTGCCAATCAGCCAGGGAATGATCTGCGGGTTCAGGACCGTAGGCAACCCTCTCGCCCTTTTTCTCGTTAAGAATCGATTTTTCTTCTTCGATATCGGCGGCTTCCTGGTCGGAGGCCTGACCCTCATGGGATCCAGACGTGGAACCCTCAAATGGCGCAACGGAACCCGCAGAGGGAAACGCACTACTCATGGGTAACAGGAGAAAACCCGCCATCAGGAATCGACATAAGCGGTTCATGGATTAAAACCTCCCTTCATGTTTTTCTGCAATCAACCGTTCGCGGGGCGTCGGCCTCAGATCATCGAAGGCTTTCACTTGATTCCGCAACCGGCGCTCAGACTCAATCGGATCATTCATGTCCGTCATCTGCGGTCAACGCTGGATACCGGCGATCCGCCAGCGCCTGGGCGCGTTGGGCCGCGGCGTAATAAAGATTCGGCAATAGTCCCGGACGATACGCGAAATTCGGAAAGAAGCTCACAAAGTGCAGCAGGTTCCGTTGATAGCAGTAGCTGCCCAGACCGTAACCGGCCGGCTCTTCCGCCAGTTCGACCGCATTCAGCCGCAAGGCCAGCCGTTGCCCGGCGGCCTCATCGATCTCGCCCACCGGGAAGGATTGCAGCACAAACAGCCCGTTGCCGTATTCGGGATGGGGCTGATCGCCCATGATCTGCAGCAGGGCGGTGTGCGTGTCATCCCAGGGAAATTCAACGGTCAAGCCCGCGCCATCGCCAGTCGCCAGCAGGGCGGGCGGTTGTTGCAGATACTGATCCCGGATATCGAGAAATTCCGCGGCCAGCCAGCGACTGGGGGCGCACCCCTGTGGGGCGATCAGTTGGGGGACTACGCCCGTCATCTCATCGGCGACCGGGCGGATACCGCGCTCCGGGGGGCCGCTGACCGCCACTTCCGCCCCCAGCAGGCGCGCCAGTTCCGGAGCCAGTCGCCGCGCTTCGCTGATTTGTAAGACTGCGGCCAGGCTGAGCAGGCGCGTCAGCCAGGGGCGGGTGTCGTCATGGACGCGCAGCAGGGAATGCAAAGCCACGCTTCCAGTCGCCGGGTCATAAATCGGGCCGGCCAGACTGGCGAAGGCCATCAACCGGCTGTTGAGGGCGCTGGCGGCGGTGGCATCCAGGGTGACGCCACGCAGCAACTCGGTGCGCACGGCGATGAGGACACCGGGATCCTCGTCGTCCAGCGCCGCATCAGCCGTGCGCACGGTGATGTGCTGGGCCTGTTGATCGGCCCACCAGGTGAAATGGGTCGGGGCGCACACTGACCACTCGCGGTCAATGTGTAAATCCCGATAAAATTCGGTCAAGGTGGGATCGGCAAATAACATGAGCAACGCCTCCTGAGTCAGCCTCTGAACCGGCCACGGTCCGGCACGGCTCACAGGATAAGCGGGGGCCGACGCTCCGGCGAAAATTACCCTGCTTTTTTCG
>JAUPTV010000253.1 GCA_030917925.1 Pseudomonadota bacterium | reverse complement strand
GATGAACAATCACGAAACTAGGATCACGGTGCTTGAGGTGAAACACAGCCTGAGTACGAAAGAGGTTGAGGAGATCAAGGGCAACGGGTCTGAAACCCTGCACGTTCTAGCGGAACATACGAAACAGGAAGATAAAGACCGGCAGCGGTTGCTGGCGGCTGTGGTGAGTACGCTCCTAACGGTAATCGGCGCGGTCTGCGTGATGGCCGTTAATTATTTTCTAAAGTAACGCCATGACCCAACCCCTAGCGCCGAGCGCCGAGTCATCGGTCGCCGTCTTACTGGCCGACCTCGGGTGCAACCCGTTTCAGGAAATGGCGACCTTGGCGATGGACGGCGAAACGCCCATCGACCTGCGCGTCCGGCTGTGGATGGCTCTGGCGAAATACTGCGCACCGCAACTGCGGGCGGTTGAACTCAAAGCGCCACAACTGGACTTGGACCTGGGTCTGCGCGGGACGCGCGACATCGTGCGCCAGGAACTGGGTCTGCCCCCGGTATGACGAAACCGATTCTCTACCCCTATCAGCATCGCTGGCTCCAAGACCCTGCCCGCTTCAAAATCGGCATGTGGTCGCGGCAAATCGGCAAGACCTTCACCACGACCCTGGAAATCGTGCTGGATTGCCTGGACGCGGAAGTGGCCGGCCAGCGCCGCCGTTGGGTGCTGCTCAGTCGCGGCGAGCGCCAAGCCAAAGAAGCGATGCTCACCGGCATTCAACCCGCCCTGAACGCCTGCGCCGCCGTCTACAAGACCCAGGAAGCCGCCTGCGAATGGGCACCGGAGTTTACCGCGCTGGAAGTGCGCCTACCCGGCGGCTCGCGGATTACCGCCTTACCTGCCAATCCCGACACCGCCCGGGGCTTTTCCGCCAACGTCCTGCTCGATGAATTCGCCTTCCACCAGGACAGCCGGAAAATCTGGCAAGCCCTGTTCCCCGTCATCAGCGCCGGGCATTTATTGCGCGTGGTCAGCACCCCGAATGGCAAGGGCAACAAATTCTACGAACTGATGACGGACCCCGCCCTGCAACCGCTCTGGTCGCGCCATGAGGTGGACATCCATCGTGCGGTCGCGGACGGTCTGCCCCGCCAGATCGCCGAACTCAAAGCCGGACTCAATGACCCCGACGCCTGGGCGCAGGAATACGAACTGCACTGGCTCGACGAAGCCAGCGCCTGGCTCAGTTACGACTTGATTGATCGTTGTGAAGACGACGACGCGGGCCATCTCCAACACCATAATCCCAGCAGTCTCTGTTACCTCGGCGTGGACATTGGTGCTCGCCACGACCTGTTTGTGATTTGGGTGCTGGAAGCGGTCGGGGATGTGCTGTGGACCCGCGAAGTCATCGCCAAACAGCGCATCTCCTTTGCTGAACAAGACGCCCTGCTGGACGACTGCTTTCAGCGCTACCGCGTGGTCCGTTGCGCCATGGATCAAAGCGGCATGGGCGAAAAGCCCGTCGAAGACGCCAAACGCCGCTACGGATCCCGCATCGAAGGCGTGTTGTTCACCAGCGCCAGCAAGCAGCTCATGGCCACGATTGCCAAAGACGCCTTCGAAGACCGCAAAGTGCGCATTCCCAAAGGCGTCCGCGAAATCCGCGAAGACCTGCACAAACTCCAAAAAGTCACTAGCCCGACCGGTGCGCCGCGCTTTGTGGCTGACCGCGACAGTGACGGCCACGCCGACCGCGCCTGGGCGCTCTTCCTGGCCCTGTACGCCGCCGACACCCCATCGGTAGATGTCACCCAAATTCAAAGCGCCGCCCCGCGTGAAGCCTTGAGCGCCTGGGGCGGGCACGATCACCACGGCGCCGCCGACTTAACCCGAGGATGGTAACCCCATGTCGTTATTGACCCGTCTCAAAACCGCCTTCTTTGCCGCCCCCAGCCCGGAGCGGCGCGAAGTCGCCACCACCCTCGATGGCCAGGATCTGACGCGCGGCTACCTGCGGGCCATGGACCGGCTGGAGCCGCAAGATACGGTGCTCCAACAGCACGGCAGCGGCAATTACGACCTCTATCAAGCCGTCCTCGATGACTGGCAAGTGCGCAGCACCTTCCAGCAACGCCAACTGGCGCTGACCGCCTGCGAATGGACCGTAGAGCCGGGGGGATCGAAACGGGCGGACCGCTACGCCGCCGATCATCTACGCGAGGCGTTGACCCACATCGGCTGGGACCGGGTGAGCCAAGCCATGCACTACGGCGTGTTCTACGGCTTTGCGGTCGCCGAATGCCTGTGGGCGAAAGACGGCGCAACGATTGCCCTGGATGCGGTCAAGGTGCGCGACCGGCAGCGGTTTGCCTTCCTGGCTAATGGCGAATTGCGCTTGCTGACCTTGCAGGATGCCTGGCGCGGCGAAGCCTTACCGGAGCGCAAGTTCTGGGCGTTCCAGACCGGCAGCGACCACGACGACGAACCCTATGGGCTGGGTCTGGCCCACACCCTCTACTGGCCGGTGCGCTTTAAAAAGGGCGGGCTGAAATTCTGGCTGATCGCCGCCGAAAAATACGGCAGTCCCACTGCCGCCGGCTGGTTTCCGCCCGGCACCTCCGCTGCTGATCAACAGCGCCTGCTGGCCGCGCTGCAACGCATCCAGACCGACGCCGCCCTGATCTTGCCGGAAGGGATGCGCACGGAACTGCTGGAAGCCAAACGCAGCAGTACGCTCGATTATGAGCGGCTGTGCGTGTACCTCGATCAAGCGGTCGCCAAGATTGTCCTTGGCCAGGTGATGACCAGTGAAGCCGTCGGCGGGCAATACAAAGCCGAGGTACAAAACACCGTGCGCCGGGAGTTGATCAAAGCCGACGCCGATTTGATTTGTGAAAGCTTCAATCGCAGCGTCGTCCGCTGGCTCACCGACTGGAATTATCCGGGCGCTGCGTACCCGCGCGTCTATCGCCAGACCGAGGCGGACGAGGATTTGAACGCCCGCGCCGAACGGGAACAGCGGCTGTTCACGCTGGGTTATCGCCCCACCTTGCAGACGATTATCGATACCTACGGCGGCGACTGGGAAGCGGTCAACACGCCGGAGCCTGCCGAAACGGGTAATCCCGTAACGGAACAAAATCAAGCGCCTACCTTTGCCGATCCCGGCGACCTGCCGGACCCGACTGCCCCCTTGACCGAGCGCCTCGGCCAGACGGCGGAACCGCTGATGCAGGCACTGCTGGCCCCGATTGAAAAGCTCCTGGATGAAGCGGAGTCGCTGGAGGCATTCCGCGAGCAGTTACTCACCCTCTACCCGGATCTGGACGTGAAAGCCTTTGCCACGTTAATGGGTGAAGCATTGGCGGTGGCGGAATTGACCGGGCGCTTTGAGGTGCAGGATGGCCGTTGAATTTGGCGCACTGCCGTTCAAAGAGCAACTGGCGTTCTTCCGCGCCAAGCTGAACCTGCCGACGAAGCGTTGGGATGACCTGCTCGGTGCGGCGCATGATCGGGCGTTCGTGGTGGCCGGGGCGATGAAAGCCGACCTGCTCATGGATTTGCGCAACGCCGTGGATAGAGTCATTAGCGGCAAGACCACCTTGGAGGCGTTCCGCAAGGACTTCAAGCAGATCGTCGCGCAACGCGGCTGGACGGGGTGGACTGGGCAGGGCACCAAAGCCGGGGAAGCGTGGCGAACGCGGGTGATTTACGACACCAACTTGTTCACCGGCTACAGCGCCGGGCGCTATCAGCAAATGCAGGATGTGAAAGCCCTGCGCCCGTGGTGGCGCTATCGGCATTCCGACGCAGTGGTGCATCCGCGCCTGGAACATGTCGCCTGGGACCGGAAGATTCTTCATGCCGACGACCCGTGGTGGAAGAGTCACCACCCGCCGAACGGCTTTGGCTGCAAGTGCTTTGTGGAGTCGCTGGCGGATCGGGACTTGGAACGGCTGGGTATTCCCAAACCGCCCATGAATCGCGGGGAGTCGATGCCGTTTGCGGGGCTGAATCCGAAAACCGGCTTGCCGCAAGGGATTGATAAAGGATGGGACTATGCGCCGGGGAGAACGTGGTTTCCTGATATGGACAAATACGATTACGCCACAGCAAAACAGATGATCGCCGCCAATATGGCCGACGGGGTGTTTGACCGCTGGCATCAATTCATCGCCTTGCGGGTGGCTGAGGAACTCAAGAAACCGGAATACGCCGGACTGGATAAGAAGGCGCTGAATGAGCCGCTACGAAAGGCGCTCTCTCAAGGGGAATCCTACCCGGTTGCCGCCTTGTCGCCAGAAATGAAAAACCTCTTAGGCGTGGACACACAGACAGTCTTGCTTTCAGACTGGGATTTAATCAAACAGCAAGTCAGTCGGGCCGGACAGAATTTCGATGCAGTTAATTATCTGGCGGCGCAAGGGGTTTTGGATAACCCACGGCTAGTTGTTCGAGAAAATGACCAGATGACGATCTTTGTTTCGGATACCGCAGGTCGTTGGTACGCAGCGGTCGTGCAGCAGACCAAGACGGGCAAGGGGCTGTTCCTCAAGTCGTTTCGCTATTCCAGCGAAAAAGACGCCCGTCTGCAAAAAAAGAAAGGGGTTGTACTCGTTGATGCGCTTTGAGAGGTCGCCTTGCGCCGAGATAGGGACTCCAACCCCCCTACGTTCGCGCTATTTTCCGGCTTTCGCCGGAACCCTTACGGCCTGGAGATTTACACCGCACGGCGCTTGGCTAACTAATTAGATACCACACTTTCAGAAAAATTCAAGCTAGAAGGGGCAGCGCAACCGGGTGGGAGTCGAACCCACATAAGCGAAGACGCAGGCGTCTCCTTCCTTTTTCCGATTCAATGCACTGCGGCTGCGGGCACAGTGATTAGATACTCTAACTTTGAGGAAAATTCAACATGGCTGGCGCTCGCCTTCCCATCGACATCCACATTAACGATGCGGCCTTGCGTTCCGCCCTAAGGCAACTGCGGGCCACCGCTGGCGACTTGCAACCAGTCTTTCGCGACCTCGGTGAAGCGCTGCTCATCAGCACCCGTGACCGCTTTGCCACCTTCACCAGCCCCAGCGGTGCCGGATGGGCCGCCCTGTCCCCGGCCTACCAGAAGCGCAAACCGCAAAATAAGAACAAGATACTGACCCTGCGCGGTTATTTACGCGGGACGCTGGATTATCAAGTCACCCCGCAAGCCCTGCTGGTCGGGACGCCCAACCAGACCTACGCGGCCACGCACCAATTCGGCGCTCCCAACCGCAACATCCCCGCCCGGCCGTTTCTGGGTATCAGCGCCCATGACCGTCAGACCATTGATGACACCCTGCGCGATCATTTACGAAGGGCCGGGGTGACGTGATGCCCTGTGGATAAGGTTGTGGATAACTCTTGACATTGACCCGGACGCCGGTGACACCCTGGGATGTGGACATGCTGATTGCGCTGGACAACACCTGGATGAGCGATCACGCCAAGCGGGTCAAACCGAAAGCCGCCAAGAAAGCGAAGTAACCCGACCCCGGTGATAAGCCGGGGTTTTGGTTTTACGCGGGCCAGCCGGTGGTCAGGTCATACCCGGCTACCGCGTCCACCGTCTCCAATG